>JBBRXH010000216.1:0-2918 GCA_038248565.1 Peptostreptococcales bacterium
CTGTTTTGGGTATTCGCTTTTGGATACTGCACTCATAGCAATAATACTTGCCGGAAAAATAGGCTCCAGCAGTCGGGCTTTGCGGATGTCGCTGTATTCCGCACAAATGGGCAAATTGTTATCGCGGCTCAGATAGTCCACCATTGCCAGCAGGTACAGGCTTTCTGGATACCACTGCTTTTGGTACAGTTTCCGGATTTTATCAGATTCCAGCGTGTCAATGATAAAATCCATGTCGCCCTTATCATGAACCATATGACATATATTGCTCTTAAAGGTTTCAAAACTGCTTCGGTAATCCATCCTGTCCGCAATCAAATCCTCCATTGTCACATCAAGTGCCTTTGCCAGTTTGTACAGTGTGCCGGCAGAGCATTTTTCGATTTTCGTTATGCCTGTGCTGATGTCGCTGAGGGTCGCAAAAGGCACCCCACTAATTTTGGATAGCCTGTATTTGGTGATATTTTTTTGGTTCAAAAGGTCATTGAAGTTCATGGCAGCTCACCTCTCACCATCATTATATCGGCAAGCCGTTATAGTGTCAATCAGCTTGAAAGTGGGACCATTGCAGTTATCTTTTATAATTATGTTCCGATTATCCTGGCAAGTTCTGCTTGTGTCAAGTCTTGTTCTATCTGAGCTTTAATAATTTGCCGAATCATTTCATACTCGGGTTCAAGAGTTTTGTACTCCCGACAGATTCCCGGATCGGCAAGAAATTCTTTTTTTAAACTTTCCCAGGGAACGCTACTTTCACTCATTTTTATTCAATCTCCTTTCGTAATCGCTCATATACTTCATTGCCATATCTAATTCTCTCTTGGGGGTTTTATTGGATTCCTTGACAATGCCATAAAGCAATACTAATGTGTCATAATACGGTACAAAGTAAAAAATCCGGGATAGTTCATTTGCGAATTTAATGCTAAGTTCCCATAAACCCGCATATTCATTACCTTTGATGGCTTTACAATACGGTTCAGACAATTGCGTCCCGCACTCCGATAAAAGATCAATTCCCAGATTGCCTTTGCGCGATGTTTTCCGGGAAGTTTTCGCAAAAAGTCTTCCACAGGCTTTTCACCAGATGCTTTTTCGTACACAATTATCTTCCATTTACTTATAAACTCTAAAAATGATAAAGCTCGAATTAAAAGAATAAATGAGGAGCTGATATTTATTGAAAAAGCGTTGCTAAATGTTGACAAAGAGAAGTTTTTGAAAGATGAAGTGATACAACTTGCAATTTCAATGTCTCCCATTACAATGGGTGAGTGTGCTAATCATTTGTCAGATGAATTTAAAGAGGTTCACCACCATGTGAAGTCGGAACCGCCACCTACGCCCGCTAGCTATGAGGTGGTGGCTTCAACTTCATTGGGTATCCATGCAATCATTGCTTCAATCCAGAGTATAACCATCTTGCTAAAATCCTTTACTGAGCTTTCATTTCGACTTCCCATAGTTTAAAAAGATCAAATATAAGACTTATTAGTTAAGATAAGTCATGCTGTAGTGATAGGTGATTTCAAAATTGAGGTAACAATATCTGCAGGAATCTGTGCCATAAAGGATGACACTGCTGAGTCAGCCATTGCTATTGCAGATAAAAACTTATACAGAACCAAACTCACTGGTAGAAATCGCGTCATATGATCTCTTAATCATTAAGTCGCTCTCTGGTATTTTTCAAGAAGTGTTCAAATATATGTTTAAAAAAGAAATTTAAGGAAGCCAGGCTTTTTGAAAAGTGGACATTACAAGGACCGCAGGATGAAATAAGTCAATAGAAAGACTATCAGCCCAGCAATCAATGTGTCATCCACAGACTAACACCTATTCAAAATGTTTTTAGTCTATCTTTAACAACCTGGCATTTACAGAAACAATGACTGTACTGAGTGACATCAGAACAGCCCCCAGTGCTGGACTAATTACTATACCCTGATTGTATAGAACGCCAGCTGCCAGAGGTATTGCAATAACATTATACCCTGTAGCCCATGCGAGATTCTGAAGCATCTTTCTGTATGTTGCTCTTGATAGCTTTATAATATTGACTACGTCAAGAGGATTGCTCCGTACCAAAATAATATCTGCTGTTTCAATTGCAACATCTGTTCCGGCACCGATAGCAATTCCAAGATCAGCCTTTGCAAGGGATGGTGCATCATTCACGCCATCGCCGGTCATACCAACAATTTTGCCTTCTGCTTGTAATTCCCCAATCTTCGAGGATTTTTCCTCAGGAAGTACCTCGGATATGACTTTATCAATACCTACCCTTTTTCCGACATAGGCAGCAGCCTCCTTGTTATCTCCTGTCAGCAAAATAGATTCGACGTGCATATTCCGAAGTGTATCTACAGCTTCTTTGGCTGAATCTCGAATAATATCAGATAGAGCTATATAGCCCAATAATTTAGTTTCTTCAAGGACGAATACAACAGTTTTCCCTTCCTTTGCTAACTTTTTATAATTTTCATTATCAAAGCTAATGTTTTCTGATTGCATGTACCCTGGACTTACTATTCTAATATCCCTGCCACCAACTTTCGCCATCAGTCCTTTACCAGTGATGTTTTGATAATCACTTATCTCAAGTCGTTTCAAATCCTTCTTCTTGCCTTCATTTACAATTCCCTTTGCAATTGGATGCTCTGAATTCAATTCAACAGAATAAGCCAATGTTAACAACTCTTCTTTATCAACAGTTACTTCTTGTATATCCGTAACCCCAAATTCCCCTTCAGTCAAAGTTCCTGTTTTATCAAAAACAATGGAATTTATTTTCCTGGCATTTTCAAAAGCTGCCCTGTTTCTAACCAAAAGACCCCGTTTTGCACCAATACTGGTTGAAACAGCTGTTACAAGCGGCGTGGCTAACCCAAGTGCATGCGGACAGGTAATAATCATTA
>JBBRXH010000217.1:0-2908 GCA_038248565.1 Peptostreptococcales bacterium
AAGTCAGATTATATGACAGGCTTTTTAATCATGAAGATCCGGCCGGCCAGAAAGAGGATGATTACCGGAAATTCATAAATCTTGGCTCACTTAAAGTGCTCACAGGGTGTAAAATGGAGCCCTCCCTGAAATCTTCAAAACCACTCGAAAAGTTCCAGTTCCAGAGACTCGGATATTTCTGTGTTGACTATGATTCAACAGGTTCAAAACTTGTTTTTAACCGTACTGTTCAGCTGAAGGATACTTGGGCTAAAGTGGTTAAAAATGATACTAAACCATAATTGTAACAATTGTTACAATTTACAATATTTCAGCTTTCATTTTTGTCATGCAACAGCAAATTGATTGCATCATTGAATGAGCCGGCACGGATGACTTTACCGGTATTTACAAAAAAGATTTCATCAGCATTCTCAATTGTATTTAACCTGTGAGCAATTATTATCCGGGTGGTAGAAGCCGGGAGTTTATTCAAAACACTCTCAAGAAGCTGTTCGGTTACAGTATCAATATTTGCAGTAGCCTCATCCAGAATGAGGACTTCAGGCTTGCGAAGCACCGCCCGCATGAAGGCAATAAGCTGTTTCTGTCCTACACTGATCGCATCTCCTGTCACCTCTATCCTGGTATCAAGTCCCTCATCAAATCTTTCCAGAAGACTATCCAACCCTGCTTCTGAGATAATTTCTTTCAGCTGAGCATTGGAATGATTTACATACTGAATATTACCATATAAAATATTATCCCTTACAGTGCCGGAAAAAAGAAAAGGCTCCTGCAATATAAAACCAATTTTCCCGGTTCGTTCTTCGGGAGGATATGAACGTATATCTCTGCCGTCCAGCAATATATATCCTTTAGTTGCATCATACAATCTTGCAATAAGTGAGGCTGTAGTTGTTTTTCCACCACCGGTAGGGCCTACGAAAGCATATGTCTTACCACGTTCCAGATCAAAGTTTACCTTATGCAAAACCTCCTTACCATTAGGGTACCTGAAGGAGACATTTCCAAAATGAATAAATGATTTAACTTCGCCATTGCTCTTATCTTCAGCTATATGCAGGTTAGTCCGAAGGGATAACAGGTGTGAAATACGATCCCAACCCGCCATTGCAACCTGGAAGCTGGCCCACAATGCTGCCATCTGACGTAATGGATTATAGAAGTTTGTAACATAGGCAATGAAACTGATAAGCAGTCCAATTGAAAAACTACCTTGCATGATAAGGTAAATTCCAAGAGACAGTACTATCAACTGACCAATATTTGCTGCAAGACTATAAACCGGCATATATACATTATTGGCTATTCCTGCCTGAACTGATTTTGTATAATTTTCCGTGTTTGCCTCTTCAAATCTTTTACGGAAATAATCCCGGCGATTGAAAGCTATTATAACTTTAAAATTAGCAAGACTTTCCTGGATCTCAGCACTCAGGTTGCCGGTACTCTTCATGCTCTCTGCATTACGTCGCTTGACCCATCGGGAGGTTGATATGGTAAAAATCCAGACAATAAGAGCCGGAGATAATGCTGCCAGACCCAAAGGAAGATTTATTAACAGAAGTATGATACCGGCACCTGTCATCGTTATTATGCTACCGATAAATTGCATAAGTGATTGTGAAAAAAACTGGTTTACTTTATCGGTATCATTATTAATCCTCGAAATAAGGTCACCGGCTTTGTTCTGGTTGAAAAAATCAACCGGAAGCTCCTGAAGCTTATTGAATACTGCATTGCGAAGACTGTAGAGCATGCGTTGGCCAATTCCTCCCATCATCCGCATCTGAATATAGTTCACAATAAAGGCAAAAATATACAAAGCCAGCAAAATACCCGAAAATACAAGAACACCCTGGTATTTCCCGGCTTGAACGTATGTATCGATAGTATAACCAACAAGATATGGTCCGATAAGGCTCAATCCCGCATTTAAAAAAATAGCAGCAAAAGCAATAATAAGATTACGGCGCTCCTCTCCAATAAGACCAATCAGCTTACTTAGTGAGGCAATATTCGACGATTTTTGTTCCGCCTTGTCAGATGGCTGGTTTAAATTATAGTTCATAATGATGTGTGCTACGTTGGGAACTATAAATCTGGGCATATTCAGGTGATTGTTCCTTTAAATCCTTGTGGGTACCAATGGCAATGATTTCACCTTCCATCAAAAGAATTATCTGTTCAAAATGCCTCACCGGGGCAATTTTTTGAGTGACAGATATGAGAGTCAACCCCGGGTAATTATTTTGAAGGTTGCACAATATTTTGTTTTCCGTATTTCTGTCGACGCGTGATGTAAAGTCATCAAGTAAGAGAATCTTTGGATTCACGGCAAGGGCACGTGCAAGCATTATTCGCTGTTTCTGACCACCTGAAAGGCTTGTGCCCCGTTCGGAAACAACGGTATCAAGCTTCAGAGGCAGAGATTCTATAAAATCGGTCAATTCTGCGGTTGCTATTGCCTTTTCAAGGTATTCATTTGTGGCTTTATCGCTAAAAGCAATGTTTTCTCTAAGGCTCATATTGAAAATAACACTATCCTGAAATACAAAACCTATCTGACTATGAAATAGGTCCTTTGTGAACCTCCCGGCGATTATGCCATCGAATTCTATGGATCCGGAATCAGGAGAAATTATGTTAGTCATTAAATATAACAGTTGACTTTTCCCTGCTGCGGTTGGACCAATAATAGCTGTCTTGCTGCCTGCTATTACATTAAAAGATATTTTCTTCAAAATTGGTTTATCCCCATAGGATAATGACACATTAGTGAGTAGGATATCTCCCTTGATTTCTCTGCTGATAGTACCAGTCTCGGCTATAACCGGTGCATATAAAACTACATTTATCCTTTGATATGAAGCAGTCGCCATTGCAATGATATTACTCATAAAGC
>JBBRXH010000218.1:0-2902 GCA_038248565.1 Peptostreptococcales bacterium
GGCGTAAGCCCCACAGCCAAGGCGATGGAGAATAGAAATGAATCTAAAAGCGGGCGATGCATGATGACGTTAATAACGAAGATGGACAGAACCAAGGCAAGGGTTATCTTCATCAGCAGATAGCCAAAGGATTTGATGCCCTTTTCAAATTCCGTCTCCTCCGGCTTGGTCTTGAGCCTCTCGGAAATCTTCCCGAATTCTGTATTTTTTCCGGTATTCACCACAACGCAGGTGGCACTGCCACTGACGACATGGGTCCCCATCCAAAGTGCATTTTTTCTCTGGGCAAGGCTGGTATTCTCAGGAAGCACACCAGCTTCCTTTTCCACGGGAAAGGTCTCCCCCGTAAGGGTCGATTCATCCACAAACAAAATATTGGATAAAAGCAGCAGGCAGTCCGCAGGTATGATATCCCCGGCCTTGAGCAGGATCGCATCCCCGGAAACCAGCTGTTCTACATCAATTGAGATTTCTTTGCCGTCCCGAAGGACATCAGCCTTGACGGACACCATATTAAGAAGCTTTGAGACTGCATTATTTGCACCATTCTCCTGCCAAAAGCTGAGAAGCCCGCTGATTAAAATGATGGCCAGTATAATACTGGCATCGACCACATCTTTAAGGTAAAAGGAAAGCAAGGTTGCAAAAATAAGAATCATAATAATCGGGCTTTTAAACTGGGACAGCAGAAGCCCAAAGGTGGTATTCACCTTTTTATCTTTAAAAGAATTGGAGCCGTTCTTAAGGAGGCGCTCTTTCGCCACGCTCTCCTTTAGCCCCTCTGGTCTGCTGTCAAGGTTTTTTAGGAGCTGTTCCTGAGGGATGCTCCAAAAACTGTTGATCTCCATTTTTGCTCTCACCTCTTACTTATGTATAGATTTCCATTTGCTGAAGGTTTTATGCCCTCCTGAAATATTATAAACTTTTTTAAAACCATTGTTCAGTAGAATATTCTGGGCCGCATTCCCTGTAACGCCCTTGTTGCAATAGGTGATAGTGGGAATTTCTTTGTTCATCCCGGGAATTGCGGATCTCAGGTCTTCCTGAGGAATATTGACAGCTGTTTCAATATGATCCTTAGCAAATTGCTCCGGTATTCTGGCATCTATGAGGTTGTACTTTTGGCCCGACGCTATAATCTGATCCAGCTGTTCTGCGGATATCAGGGGACGTCCCTTGTTGATGGCGTTGTCCAGGATCATGCCGGTATACATGACCGGATCCTTAGACGTAGCAAAGGGCGGAGCATAGGCTAAATCCAGATGGAAAAGATCTGAAGCCTTTGCGCCAAAAGTTATGGCTGTGACGAATACATCGATTCTCTTATCGACGCCTTCCGAACCAACTATCTGAACGCCGATCAGCCTTCCGGTGGCTTTATCTGCTATAGCTTTTATGATCATTTCTTTCCCACCCATATATTCCGGCTTTTCGGGTTTTATAGTGTGGGCGACGATAAAATCTATTCCCTGCTCCTTTGCGTCCCGCTCTGAAAGTCCAGTCAGGCCTACTGTCATGCCTAAAACCTTAAAGATTCCCGTGCCAAGAATACCTCGGAATTCGAGGGTGCCTCCGGTTAAGCTGTCTCCGGCAATCCTGCCTGTCTTATTCGCCGTTGATCCAAGAGGTCTATAGATGGGCTTGCCTGTAATCAGCTGAAACTGCTCAATGCAGTCCCCGCAGGCGTATATATTCGGTTCGCTGGTCTGCATGAAGTTATTCACTTTAATGGCGCCGGTCTGCCCCAATTCTATTTTGGCATTTTTTGCAAGCGCGGTATTGGGTTTTACCCCCGTTGAGACTATGACTAGATCTGAAGCAATTTTTTCTCCACCTTTCAGTATTACCTGTTTATCCCTGATCGAAGTTATGTCAGCTCCGGTGATTACCCTTACCCCTTTATTCTCGATATGGTCTTTCACATAAACAGCCATATCAGCATCAAGTCCGGGAGTTACCTGGTTTAGCTTTTCAATCAGCGTTACACTGATGCCAATATCAATAAAGTTTTCACATAGCTCAAGGCCTATAAAGCCGGTTCCGATAATGGCCGCTGTTTTAGGCTTATGGTCCTGAATGAAAGTCATAATCCGGTTCATATCCGCCATGGTGCGTAGGGTAAACACATTGGGATCCTGGGCGCCTTTAATAGGCGGGATTACCGCACTGGCTCCTGTCGCTATTACAAGTTTGTCATAATGGTCGGTGAATAGATCTCCGGTAACAAGATTTCTGACTTCAAGGGTTTTGTTAAAGGTGACAATAGCCACCACATCATGCTGAGTCAGAACATCAACGTTATATTTGGCTTTAAAGTAGGCCGAATCCCGGGGAACCAATTCTTCAAGGCTTTCTACGTGCCCGCCAATATAATAGGGCATTCCGCAGCCGGCATAGGATATGTCGCTGCCCTTTTCGTAAATAAGGATTTCGGCATTTTCATCGTTTCTTCTGGCCTTTGCTGCTGCAGATGTTCCGGCTGCAACGGCTCCAATGATAAGTATCCTCATTTTCCGCCCTCCTAATTAATATTTTTTTTGAGATTTGTAAATAATTCGCGGGTTTTGACACTATCGGTTGTATTCAAAATAATCGTCTGCCCTTTTGTCACAATCTTGATAAAAGGCGGCTGATCGGCATTGACAAAAAGTTTGGCGGCGCCTATAGCATCCAGGTTAAAATATCCCTTCAGGCTGCTGCCGATGACCGATCCGTTTGTTTTCATAAGCACCTTGGGCAGGTTCTCACTGATTGATAACTCGGTAACATCTTTGAAATAGATGGTTTCTCCATAGAGTGCCCCTATTTCTATCCGATCCTGAGAAATCTTATAGACCGGCTCCTGCGCACCCTGGTATAGCAGGATTCCTACGCCGACGAAAACGATCAAAAGAAAAGCGAC
>JBBRXH010000219.1:0-2870 GCA_038248565.1 Peptostreptococcales bacterium
GATACAGTCAGCAAATATTTACTTTTATATCCATAATTCATACGTCCAACATACGAAACCTGATACGATTCAGCCTTGCCCGAAGCCACTGAATTAATCGTATTGGCGGTTCCTATATTATAATAACGGGAAGTTTCATAAGGCAAATCCGTTACATTGGCACCTGTTGATTGTATTAAAGAGTTTTGGATTTCCTGAACTGCAGTTAGAGTCAGATTATGATTTGCATGGAATGTTTTGTTATATGTCAGAGTAC
This sequence comes from Peptostreptococcales bacterium, assembly GCA_038248565.1. Taxonomy (GTDB): domain Bacteria; phylum Bacillota; class Clostridia; order Peptostreptococcales; family Anaerovoracaceae; genus JBBRXH01. Next base: position 257 of record JBBRXH010000219.1, read on the forward strand.
TTTGATACAGGCTAAAAGTATTCGTCCCTCCTGAAACACCTGCTGTGGGCAAACCCTGAGCACGTGAGAGGGCATTACTTCCTGCTGACTCACCGGTATTTGACATTTTCACGTTGTATCCAAGGCTGATACGGTAAGTAAGTGTTGGCAGAATTTTATATTCGCCGTAAGTATTCATAAACACTGAATAGTTGTTTCTTTCGTACCGATAAGCGTCATACCAGTAGCTTACCATTGGGTTATATTCAAGGTTGTCCCCGTTGATGAAGTACAATATTTTACCATCCTTATCCTTTAGTTGACCTAAAGGGTCAGCGGCAATAGCTCTGTCAAAAGCACTTGACTCGGCTATTTTTCTATTTTCTGTCTTTCCAAGTTGAATAGAAGCCCCTGCTGTGATCTTTGAAGACAGCTTGATATCAAAATTTGTATTTAATGTGAACCGACTGAATATATCGCCTGGCTGCAGTCCTTCCTGTTTTAAATAATTTCCGGCAACATTATATTTAATAGCTTCAGTACCTCCACTAACCGATAACTGGTGTCGTTGCATAAAACCATTTTGTAAGAGCTCTTTTAAATAATCTGTACCTTTTGTACCTGAAAGTACGTTAGGCAATTCTATTACATCAAATATTACAGCATCAAATGCCGGGTCCGGTACAGTTCCTGCAGGATATCCTCCCATTGTACGGAAAGCCTCTCTCGCCCATTCAGCATATTCTGGCCCCTCTGCTAACGGAATTCTTCCATACATTATTTCGGGTCCGGCGGAACTTTCAAAACTAATCGTGGGCTTACTTACCTGGCCACGCTTTGTGGTTATTATAATAACGCCATTTGCACCACGGGAACCGTAGATAGAAGTAGAGGAGGCATCTTTTAAAACATCAATAGACTTAACATCAAAAGGATTTATATCATTCATGCTCCCATAAAAAGGCATACCATCCAGAATAACCAGGGGATCATTAGATGCCTGGAAGGATCTTTTTCCACGAAGCAACATGGAACTGGAAGCTCCTGGTGTTCCTGCTGATGATACAACATCCAAGCCAGGGATTAATCCTACCATAGCCTGGTCTATGCTCGTAATGGGTCTACCAGCTATTTTAGAATCTGAGATAGAGGCAACTGAACCTGTGAGGTCTTTCCTTTTAACCGTTCCATATCCAACAACGACTATCTCTTCAAGGCCAATTGCATCTTGTTCAAGAATTACATTAATAACAGACTGGTTATCAACTAATACCTCTTTCGGAATAAAGCCGATATATGAAAATACAAGTATGGCTTTCGGATCAGTAACATCAATAGCATATTTCCCATCTACATTAGTGATAGCTCCCACGGTAGAACCTTTTATTATGATACTTACACCTGGCAAAGTCTGTCCGGTTGACGCATCAGTCACAGTCCCGGAGATTTTCTGCGGCAAAGGCAGGAGTGATACTCCATTTTCTTTTGTAGGTGTAAGTATAATCTGGCGATCGTAAACCGAATAATTCACTTTACCATCAAAAATTGAAGCCAAAACATCCTTTATGCTCTTGTTATCTGCATCAATGTCTACTTTCCTTTCCACATCGATAAGTTTAGGGCTATATAGAAAATAGAATTCGCTTTGGTTTTCAATTTTCTTCAAGGCATCTGCTATCTTTGTGTTATCAAGCTTTAAAGTGACCTTTGTTAATTGCGAATAGGTATCACTGGCATAAAGCTGAAAAACCGTCAGCAAGGAAAAAAAGAGTGTTAGTTTCATAACTCTGATTGTTTGTTTTGAGAGTATGCCATAAAGGCTTCTTCCAAAAAAGTTTCGGATTTTTTTCATACTTTTGTAAGGATTTAAGTTGCTTTAAGATTTTGTCAAAGATCTGGTACTTAATCAGGCGGGTTTGTGGGCAAACACTTTCCCGCCTTCTTTCTATTGGTATTCCTTCTTCATAGGCATTTTATTTAGGTGGTTGAGGTTTCTGTTTTTTACTATTTCTGTTTATAATGTAATGTGATTTTCCTTTGAGTAAAAGTACCATTGGCCATTTTTTTTCGGTCAGATATTGAATAACTGATGGGTGAAACCATAGATAAAAGATGCATTACCTCAGGCAGTGTTTCGTGATTAAAAGTAGCTGAATACGAAAGTTCATTCAACCGGGAATCTTTTACTTCGAAATCGGCATCATACCATCTGCCAAGCTTTTTAATAACTTCACTCATAGGTTCTTTAACAAATTTAAGTGTCCCGTCTTTCCACGAATAATTTCTGTCATCTTCTATGCTATAAGTTACAACATCATGATTTGTTTTCATGAAAATTGACAGATCTTTAGGCTTCATAATTACTAATGGGACTTCTTCACCATCATGCTTTGCCCTGTATAGTTCAACCTTGCCATTAATTAGAGTAGTGCTAATCCTGTCATCATCCGAATAAGCTGATACGTTGAATGTTGTGCCGCGTGCCAAAACCTGAACTTCTCCGGCTTCGACAATAAAAGGTATTTGTGAATTATGAGCTACTTCAAAAAAACCTTCTCCTTTAAGCTCTACAATTCGTGTTTTGCCTGTAAATTTCACGGGATATTTTAAAGAGCTGTTATGATTTAGCCAAACA
>JBBRXH010000220.1:0-2868 GCA_038248565.1 Peptostreptococcales bacterium
GACACTACTTAAAGAGCCGATTCGACGGGACGGTGTATTTGATGTCCTCCTTCAGCGTAATGGAACTATAGTTTCGATACAGATCAAACAGGGAACAGGCTTGCCAGAGGCTGATCGACTTCTGGTGGAAATCATAAGGAAGTCGTCACCACTTCCGCCTTTACCGTCAACCTATGACCAGGGAATGTTCAGGGCTCCGTTAAGGATCAAAGCCCCATCGTTTCTATTCCGCCTTGGTAAATAATTGACAAGCAAAAAAAATAACGACTAAACTTATTACCATGTCCAGATACTGAACGCAGTATCTATGCTTGCGTATTTACCTTTAAAAATGTTAAAAACTAGTAGTAGACCTTTTTGCTACGGAAGTTCATACAATAAAAGGAGATCAAATGAAAACCGCAATAATTAGCTTGGCTCTTAGCTCACTGGTTCTAATACCAGTTAGCGGAATGTGTAAATCTGACAGCAGAGTGACCGATGCTTTGACCGCTGGAGGAATGATCGAAAGTGATGTCCCTTCAGGAGACTCAGGTATAGTTATAGAGACTATGGATGCGGGCGGTTATACCTATTCCAATTTAAAAAAAGATGGCATGACTGATTGGGTTGCTTCTCCCGCTACATCTGTAAAAATAGGACAAGAGGTGTCTTTCACAGGTTGTATGCCTATGGTTAATTTTCATAGTAAGGCCCTAAATCGTACCTTCCCAACGATTAAGTTTTGCGGTGCAATGAAGGGTGATTCTGAACCACTTAAGAATAAACTAACTGTAAGCAAAGTGGTTGCGCCAACTTCTGATGAAATAAAAGCTATCCAGGCGGCAAAAGGTAAAGATGCTTATTCAGTTGCCGATTGTTATGCAAAAAGTACGGAACTTGACAAAAAAACTGTTGAGGTCAGAGGCAAGGTAATGAAAGTCTCAAACGGAATAATGGGCATGAACTGGGCTCATATACAGGACGGGACGGGCAGTTCTGCCACGAACAATAACAATATTGTTGTAACTATGAAGGGAGACCCTGAGCCAGGAAAAATTATAACCATTTCCGGTACTCTTATGAAAAATAAAGATTTTGGCTCAGGTTATAAATATGACGTCATAATAGAGCAGGCAATAATAAAATAGCCCAACATTAATAAACATTATTTTATATGTGCGGTTTGCCAAGCGTTATAACCCCATTTACATTTATTAACTTAGGAGGCAGCCTTGATTAAAGCCAAAATTCTCATTGCAGATGATGAACACCTTATTTCCTCAATGCTAGCCTTAAACTTGGAAAAGGTGGGATATGTAGTTGAGACGGCTGCTTCCGGGGAAGAAACCCTTCGGAAATTTTATGATTTCAGGCCTGATCTGGTTATACTGGATCTTCATCTTCCTGACGCATACGGGCTTGATTTGCTCGTTACGATGAGGGAATCCGATGATTCTCTGCCGTTTATCGTCATCACGGCGAACATTATGGCGGATTCTGCAGTTAATGCTTTTAAGTTGGGCGCAGTCAACTTTTTTGGCAAGCCGTTCGAGATGGATGAAATTGTACTTTCTGTTGCTAAGTACATAAAAGAAAAGCAAATTGAGGAAGTTGAATCAGCCCCTTCGGTACGCCGAAACGTATCTACACAAGACCAAATGATTGGTAATTCGCCCAAGATGGTGGAAATTTCCAAGCTGGTTTATGCCTGTGCATCAACTGACGCAAGAACGGTCCTGGTTACCGGAGAAAGCGGTACAGGCAAAGGTTTGGTTGCACAAGCGATTCACCAGTACAGTGCACGTGCCAGTGCACCATTCGTTGCTGTGAATTGCGCGGCTATTCCTGAAAGTCTTATTGAAAACGAACTGTTCGGCCACGACAGAGGCGCATATACCGATGCAGGTAAAAAGCAGAAAGGAATCTTTGAGCAAGCCAATGGTGGAACTGTCTTCCTTGATGAAATTGGTGACATGCCTCTTTCTATGCAGACTAAGCTGCTCAATATCTTGGAGACCAAGCGCTTTCGCCGCCTTGGAGGTGAAGCAGACGTTGAAACCGATGTTCGTATCATTGCCGCAACGAATCAGGATCTTGTTAAAATGGTTTCGGAAGGGCGATTCAGAGGAGATCTGTATTACCGGCTTAACATGATAAATATTAGCGTTCCTGCTTTGCGGAAACGACTTGAGGATATCCCGGCAATGGTACAGTATTTCATTGAACGCTTGAATGCTGAATATGGCAGGAGGATAAAAAAAGCATCCAGTGAGGCTTTGGAAAAGTTGCTTGCCTATTCCTGGCCGGGGAATGTCCGGGAACTCCGTAATGTTGTCGAGCGTGCGATGATGCTTGAGAAAGGCCATGTGCTGACGCACTTCCATTTGTGTGAGGAATTTAAGAAAACACGCATTGCTCCTATACCTGATGCACCGCCATCCGATCAAACAGTTTTAGCGGTAGATAATGGACACCGTTTTGCGGGTTTCCAACTGCCTCCTGAAGGGATATCCTTTGAGGAGGTCGAGAAACAGTTGATTGGTCTTGCCTTGGAGAGCGCCAGCGGTAATCAGTCGAAGGCTGCTAAAATTCTTAAGATGAGCCGTGACACCCTACGTTACCGGATGAAAAAATATGGTATCTCTGAGTTTATGTATCAAGATCTTGACTGTGAACAGAAGGTCGTGAAGTCTGAACCTGAAGGGTATACGGTCTTTAAATGGGCAAACTGTTGAGGTGCGACGTGCCATACTGGCAGTCATCACGCTAAATAATTTCAATATATCAGCATTAAAGAACGCTCCTTCGACTTTTTTTCTGCGAGGAATAAATTTTAATATATAAACGCCTCCATAAAGAGGCGTTTTTTTTTATAGATCAAGGCTC
>JBBRXH010000221.1:0-2804 GCA_038248565.1 Peptostreptococcales bacterium
GATCTCCTCGGAGATCCGACGCCAAGGAGCCAGGGACGTGTTACACTAAATCCGATTGCCCACATCGATCTTCTGGGATTTGTTGCACTATTGCTGGTTGGATTCGGCTGGGGTAAACCGGTGCAAATCAACGGCAGATACTTTAAAAATTTCAAGAGAGATGAAATCCTGGTCTCTGCCGCCGGCGTTACCATGAACTTATTTCTGGCGATTCTTTTTACCGGATTAATCAGACTTCTTGATATATCCGGTATGGCTTTTTTTACAACCGCTGCCGGCGCGATTGCCGTAGATATGCTATGGGGTATCGTCTGGATCAATGTGATCCTTATGGTTTTTAACCTGATTCCCGTACCGCCATTGGATGGATTCAATATCATGGCAGAACTGACCCATTTAAGATCCCGCGGCGTATATCAGCAAATCTACGAGAAGGGGCCGATCTTACTCCTGATTTTGATCTTCTTCAACATCACGGATAAAATCATCGGACCTGCGGCTAATTTTGTACTTACAGGTATCGTTGGACTCTTCTTTAACTGATGCAGATACAGCCCTCTCAGATGCCATTTTAAGGGCTCCTGGAGGGGCTTATGGGTATAACCGCAGCGTCATTGGCCTGAAGAATGATGGGCTCTCATTTTAGCATTGTCCAGGTGATCAGCCATGGCTTCGGCACCGGCGTTCATATCCTTTAAGATAAAAGCATCCAGAATTTTCTTATGTTCTGCCAGCACCTGCTTCAGATACCCTTCGGTTTGGTCAGTCGCTAATCGCGTTTGTTTGATGTAATACTGATAGGATGAGAGGGTCTGTGCCAAAAGTTTATTGTGCGCTGCCTTGTAAATCAGCTCGTGAAATGAAGAGTTGATATTGAGCATTTTCACGTAATCCTGCCTTTGAGTATAAAACTCCATAAATTCATAAGCCTCAACCAGGCTTTCCAATTCCGGGGCCGAAATTCGGGCGATTGCCCATTTTACCGCAAGCACTTCGCAAGCTTTTCTCAGATCATAAATATCCATGATATCTGAAGGCGTAAAGCCCGTAACAACGGCGCCCCTATTAGGGGTGTTTTCAATTAATCCTTCTATTTCGAGCTGCTTAAAAGCTTCGCGAACCGGTGTCCTGCTGACCTCATATTCTTCACAAATCCTTTGTTCGATAAGCTTTTCGCCGTTTTTCAATTTACCTTTGAGGATATCCTCGCGGATCCTTGTGAATAGGGTGGCGGACAGAGAATAGCCGGATGGTGCACTGTCAAAATCGCTATACATAAGCATTCACCTAAATCATCTCAGATATGGTGCTGAGGATGTAGTCTGCGAATTCCTGACTTGACGCGCCGTCGTCACGACCGGTGATGACAAGTTTTCTCTCAGTCACTGTGCAGATATCGATGGCTGAAAACAATTTGTCAGCCTCAGTCTGAAAGCCGATATGGCTTAAAAGCATAGCGCCGGCTCGGATGACGCTGCAGGGGTCCGCATAGATTGCTCTGCCCTCGGTCACCATCCTTGGGGCGGATCCATGAATCGCTTCAAACATGGAATAGGATTTTCCCAGGTTTGCACTGCCTGCCGTTCCTACGCCGCCCTGAAATTCTGCGGCTTCATCCGTCAGAATATCGCCATAAAGATTCGGCAGGATCATAACCTGAAACTGGGATCGTCTTTTTTCATCAATCAGTTTGGCAGTCATGATATCGATATACCAGTCATCTGTTTCAATTTCGGGATATTCAAGGGCTACCCGCTTACAGACATCTAAAAATTTGCCATCGGTGGTTTTGACCACATTGGCTTTTGTCACTATGGTAACGCGTTTTTTGCCGTTGCTTCTGGCATAATCATAGGCAAGTCGAGCAATCCGTTCAGTACCCGGCGTCGTAATTACGCGAAAGTCAATGGCGATATCCGAATCGATATTGACGCCTTGACTGCCCAAAGCATATAGACACTCAGTATTTTCCCTGAAAAAAGTCCAGTCTATGCCGAGTTCGGGAACTTTTACAGGTCTCACATTGGCGAAAAGGTCAAGTTCTTTTCTCATGGCTACATTAGCACTTTCCACATTCGCCCAGGGATCACCTTTTCTTGGGGTAGTCGTTGGACCCTTTAGGAGAACATGACACGCTTTAATTGCAGTCAGGACTTCATCCGGAATCGCTTTTCCCGCTGCAGCTCTTTTTTCTATAGTGCAACCCTCGATTACTCGGAATTCCACCTTGCTGTTCTTAACCTGAACAGACAGAAGATTTTCAAGAATGCGATGAGCCTGATCCGTTATCGCCGGACCGATTCCGTCTCCGCCTATAACACCAATGATGATTTTATCTAGAGCCTGATAATTTATAAAATCGCCGGCAACTTTCATTTTGGCCACTCTGGCAATTTGCTGGGAGACTATTTTTTCGAACGCTTCACTGTAATTCATCATACACCTCATACACTTTTAATCTGGTTGATTTTGCCGCCGGCAAGAATCATGGATATTTCGATTTCGGAAAGGCCGGTGAAGGCTCTAAAAGATTTACCTGTTGTGGTATTCCTGATTTCAACCACCGGATTATGGATTTGCGTTTTAGCATTTTCAAGTACGATTTCATGACCCAGCGCGATAGCATCGTAATCATTTTTATCCTCAAAAACAAGGGGGAGAATACCGCTGTTGATCAGATTGGAACGATGGATCCGCGCAAAGGACTTGACGATTACGGCTCTGATGCCGAGAAAGAGTGGGGCAAGAGCTGCATGCTCCCTGCTGGAACCCTGTCCGTAGTTTTCACCGCCGATGATAATACC
>JBBRXH010000222.1:0-2774 GCA_038248565.1 Peptostreptococcales bacterium
TATATGCGATATAAACTTTATTATCACGAACTTCTATATCTTTAATAATAGCACCAACTACTGCTCCGCAGGAGTTGCTATGGGTCTTCCTAAAATATCAGCAAGCTTGACAACCTTGGCCACAAGCTCACCGTTACTTTTAGCTAAAATACCTTTCTCAAGGTATAAATTGTCTTCGAAGCCTACTCTGACATGGCCGCCCATAATGATGGTTGCAGCAGCTATATCAAAAGCACTCCTGCCGATGCCCGCTGCGGTCCAGGTGGATCCAGCTGGGATGCTTCCAACCATGAAAACCAAATCTCTCAGGGTCGCCGTCATCTGAACACCCAGGACAAAGTCGAAATGAAGCGGCTCGACCAGCAGACCTTTTTTATTGATCTTAAGCGCTATATCGATCATGCCTTTGTCAAAGACTTCCAGCTCCGGTTTGATGCCCCTCTCCTTCATGATTTTAGCGAAATTCATGATGGTATTGTCCGTATTGATGAAGATTTCATCGCCGCCAAAATTCAGGGTGCCGCAGTCAAGGGTTGCAAATTCTGGAGTTGGTGTTACTTCTGTGGACTGGAGTCTTTCAAGATCGCTCATACCTACGGCACCGCCAGTGGAGGGCTGGATAATGACGTCTGGGCATTCCCTGCGAATTGCATCGATAGCGTCCTGGAATCTGTCTTTGCTTTGGGTCGGTGTTCCGTCGTCTTTGCGCACATGAAGATGGATGACGGAGGCTCCTGCGTCTACCGCAGATTTCGCTTCGCGGACTACTTCTGCTATGGTGTAGGGTACGGCTGGATTATGCTCTTTTGTGACCTCTGCACCTGAGATTGCAGCTGTGATAATCAGTTTTTCCATTTTAATTCTCCCTTCAGTGTTGAACAAGCGTCAATATGGTGTTAGCGATCCCCACGGCATCATGCCTGATATAGCCAAGCCTGACATCCGCAAAATTATTTTCTATGACTTCAATACCTCTACCCCGAAGTTTCTCGAGGTCTTCCTTTGTGGGCAATAACTGCTTTGCCCCATCCCGGGTATATCTCGAAAGATAAATGCCGGCTACCGGCTGGTTGTTCATAATCACATAATCGATGGCATCCCTTCCAATATAAGCATTGGCTTTGTCCACGTGATCATAAATCGAGTAGCCGTCTGTTTCTCCGGGCTGGGTCATGACATTGCAGACCAGTACCTTTATAGCTGTTGAAGCGAGTAGGGCTTCACTGATGCCATGCACCAGGAAATTCACTATGATGCTGCTGTAAAGGCTTCCCGGCCCCATGACGATGATATCCGCCTGCCTGATGGCTTCTATAGCGCCGGCTTCAGCTTCAGGCCCGGAAGGCTCCAAAAAAACCCTATTGATAGGGCTGCCGGATTCCAGGACCGCCGGCTGAATTTTTGATTCACCGCATACGATCTGACCGTTCATCAGTTCCGCACAAAGATGTATATCTGCGCCTGTCACGGGAATGACCCTTCCCTTGACCCTAAGAATATCATGGGTTTTAGCGACAGCATCCTCAAAATTGCCATAGATACCGTTTAATGCGGCGATCATAAGGTTGCCGAAATTCTGCCCGGCCAGTATGCCTTCAGTAAATCTATACTGAAGAACCTGCTGCATGTCACTTTCTTCATCTGCCATAGCCAGGATGCAGCTTCTTATATCTCCGGGCGGCAGCATACCCAGATCCTCTCTAAGCAGCCCTGAACCGCCGCCGTCATCGGCTACAGTGACTATAGCTGTCAGATTTTCCGTGATTCCCTTGATTCCCCGCAGGATGACCGAAAGGCCTGTGCCTCCACCTATAACGACAATCTTTGGGCCTATCCCGGTATTGATTTTATATTTTAATTTTGTCACGTTATCCATTTACGCCTCATTGTTTCTTTAGATATCCCGATGAACCTTAATGACCCGAAGGCCTTTTTTGCTTAAAGAATCCGCCATAGCATTCACCAGGACCACGGATCTGTGCTGTCCGCCGGTACAGCCGAAGGCAATGTACAAGTGGGATTTCCCTTCCTTAACGTAGAGAGGGATTAGGTATTCCACCATATCCTGGACCATTTTTAAAAACACGCCTGCTTCGGGAAATTTTAATACATACTCCTGGACTTTCCTATTATTCCCCGTCAGATGCTTCATGCTTGCCAGATAGAATGGATTGGGCAGAAAGCGTACATCAAAAACCATATCTGCATCCAGCGGCATCCCGTTCTTATAGCCGAAGGAAGACATGGTTACGGTAACCGTATCTGTATCTTTACCCGAGAGCAGCAGGCTGCTGATTTCCGCTTTGAGATTAGCAGCCCTCATATTGGAGGTATCTATGATATAATCTGCAATCTCTCTGATTTCGCTGAGTTTTTCCCGCTCTTTTGTAATACCCTCCATGATGCTTCCAATACCGCTCAATGGATGGGCTCTGCGGGTCTCTTTAAATCGTCTGATCAAAACATCGTTGGAAGCCTCAAGAAACAATACCTAGAATATACTGCCTGATTTTTTGAGATCGCTGAGGCTATCCTTAAAGTCATCAAAAAACTCCCCTCCCCGGCTATCGACCACGAAGGCGGCTTTATCAATTTTAATTCGGTCCTGAACACTGAGATTTATGAAGTCTTTGATAAGGGCCGGCGGCATATTGTCTATGCAATAATAGCCCATATCCTCCATGCAATCGACAGCCTGGCTCTTGCCTGCTCCCGATAATCCTGTTACGATCACAACCTGCATATTATTCCTCCAAATTCACGATACGGCTTAA
>JBBRXH010000223.1:0-2743 GCA_038248565.1 Peptostreptococcales bacterium
AGTTCTGTACCGTTTAATACGATATCATAGGCTTGAGCTTTAACATTTGCAGGGTTGGAATCCAGCAGTGGTATATCCTCTATTCTAGGTGATGTGAATGGATGATGCATGGCATAGTAACGCCCTTCTTCTTCGTTGAATTCATATAAGGGAAAATCTACAACCCAAAGCAGATCATAGCGCTTATCATCCAGCAAACCCAGCTTTCCAGCTATCTCTCTTCGGAGGTGGCCCAGAGAATCAAAAACAACATTGCGCTTATCAGCAACAATTAGAATCAGATCACCAGGTTTACCATAAAATACTTCTGAAATCTCAGCAAGCTGGTCCTGATTGAAGAATTTGTTGATTGAAGATGAAATCTCGTTTTCGCCAATTTTTAACCAGGCAAGTCCTTTTGCGCCATAGGATTTGATATAATCCTGGAATTTATCAAGGTCTTTTCTACTGAATGCGTCGGCGCAGCCTTCAAAGTTTATGCCTCTAACATCGCCTCCCTGCTCTAGGGCCGCAGCGAAAACAGGAAATTCAGAATCTTTAACGATTTCATTTAATTTATGAAGTTCAAAGCCGAATCTCGTATCAGGCTTATCGCTTCCAAACCTTTCCATAGCTTCATTATAGCTATATCTTGGAAAAGGCGTTTCAATATCAACATGCATAACTTTTTTAAACATGTACTTCAAAAAACGTTCCTGGACTTCGATGATATCGTCCACTTCAACAAAAGACATTTCAAGATCGATCTGGGTGAATTCCGGCTGCCTATCAGCCCTAAGATCTTCGTCTCTAAAGCATCTGGCGATTTGGTAATACTTATCCACCCCTGAAACCATGAGCAGTTGTTTGAATAGCTGTGGTGATTGGGGCAAAGCATAAAAATGACCCTGATTTACCCTGCTGGGGATGATATAGTCTCTAGCACCTTCAGGTGTAGGTTTATTTAGTATAGGGGTTTCAACATCGCAGAAACCTTCGGAATCAAAGAATTCTCTTGTTGCCTTAGTCAGTTCATGCCTAAAGGCCAGGTTCTTTTGCATTTTCTGTTTGCGTAGATCCAGATACCGATATTTCAGTCTCAAATTCTCCGAAACATCATCATCATCTTTGATATAGATTGGCGGTGTTTCTGACGCAGAATAAAGTATCAGTTCGGTGCCGAAAACTTCGATATCGCCAGTTGGTAAATCCTTATTTTTTGCATATCTCTCCCTGACAATGCCTTTAACACCAATGACATATTCGCTTCTTAATTTATCCGCTTCCATGAAAAGCTCTTCAGGGATATCATTATTGAAAATAACCTGGGTTATGCCGGTTTTATCCCTTAAATCGCAGAAAATAAGACCTCCAAGATTTCTGTTTTTTTGTACCCAGCCCTTTAGGATGACTTCTTTTCCTATATCCCCTGTTCGGAGCACGCCGCACATGTGCGTTCTTCTTAATGATTTCTCCATTTTAAAATCCCCCTATCCCAATTGCATCAGCGTTTTAATTACTTCGCTGACAGCCACTTGTGTTTGCTCTGATGTTTTCATATTTTTAATCATAACGACCTGGTTTTCGAGTTCGTCATCTCCGATGACAATGGTATATTTCGCATTTAATCTATCCGCGTATTTAAACTGATTTTTTAAAGATCTCGCTTTAAGATCCATTTGAGCTCTCAGTCCGCTTTTTCTCAATTTTCTCAGTAAACCCAATCCGAATACTTGAGCACTTTCCCCAATAACCGCCAAAAAGACATCGATATCTTCAACTTTTGGTATAGTGATATTGTTCGAGTCCATTACCAGTAATAATCTTTCAATACCCATGCCAAAGCCTACACCTGGAGTGGGAGGACCTCCAACCTGCTCTATAAGGTTATCATAACGTCCACCGCCGCAAACAGTACCTTGTGCTCCGATAGTGCCTGAAACGATTTCAAAGGCTGTCTTCGTATAATAATCGAGGCCCCTAACGATTCCAGAATCTATAATATAATCGATGTCCATTGCTTTAAGATTCTTTTTCAACGATTCAAAGGCAGTAGCACATTCTTCACAAACAAAATCCAGCATCTTAGGCGCTCCAGTAACCAGCCCTTGGCAGACCTCAGATTTGCAATCAAGTATTCGCATAGGATTACGCTCATATCTGGTTTTACAAGTATCACATAAATCATCATACTTGTCCTTTAGGAAATTTTTCAGCAGAAGCTTATAGTCTTCCCGGCAATTGGGGCAACCGATACTGTTAATGCGCAGTTCAAGATCCTTTATTGCCAGAGCTTCAAAGAAGTCTATAGCAACACCGATGACCTCGGCATCGGCCATCATATTATCGCTGCCGAATATTTCAACGCCAAACTGATGAAATTCTCTCAATCTTCCGGCTTGAGGTTTTTCATATCTGAAACAAGGTATAGTATAAAAGTATTTGGCTGGTTGTAGATCAGCATAAAGCTTGTTTTCAATATAAGCTCTGACCACCGGAGCGGTTCCTTCGGGTTTTAAGGTCAGATTACGTCCTCCATAATCATCAAATGAATACATTTGTTTCTCGACTATATCAGTTGTATCGCCGACACCACGTTTAAAAAGATCTGTATGTTCAAATGTAGGTGTCCTGATTTCATCAAAACCATATTTCCCGCAGATATCTTCAAAAATAGCTTCTACATAATGCCACTTATAAATCTGCTCCGGCAGTATATCCTTCGTGCCTCTTGGTGCATTTGTCAGCATGTTCTACCTCCCTA
>JBBRXH010000224.1:0-2722 GCA_038248565.1 Peptostreptococcales bacterium
ATACGCAATCCTATCACATATCTTGACTATTTGTCCTTCAAGAGTCATAGGCTTAACCGATCCTGTATGGTTTAAAATGCCATCTTTTACCTCATATGTGAGATTCATACCTCTTCGATTCTCTGTATTTTCAAGGATTTCGACGACCCGTAGACTCTGAATATTATGCTTAAAGCCGCCGGGATGTATTTTCGCCAGAGAGTCCTCTCCATTATGCCCAAAAGGCGTGTGCCCCAGATCATGACCCATGGCTATGGCTTCTGTCAAATCTTCATTTAAACCCAGTGCTCTTGCAACAGTTCGGGATATTTGAGACACTTCAAGGGTGTGGGTAAGTCTGGTCCTGAAATGATCGCCTTCCGGAGATAAAAAAACTTGAGTCTTATGCATCAGTCTTCTTAGGGCTTTGGAATGAACTATCCTATCCCGATCCCTTTGAAAGTCAGTCCTCAATTCGCACTTATCCTCCTCAACGCCTCTGCCTATTGATTCTGCTGATTTTGCCGCGCATTTGGATAAAATTTGATACTCCCTTTGCTCTAAGACTTCTCTTAAAATCATCCGGTTCACCCCCGTCTTTAAAATTACTACTATTTCCCTGTGTGCCCAAATCCGCCCGGACCTCTCTCCGTATCTTCAATCATCTCGGTTTCTTCCCAGTCCACATGTTCATATCGGGACACAATCATCTGGGCAATTCGGTCACCCTTGCAGATTTCAAATGCCAATTGTCCCAAATTAATGAGCGGGATTTTTATTTCGCCCCTGTAATCACTGTCAATTGTCCCAACTCCATTAACCATGCCAATACCAAATTTAATTGCGAGTCCGCTTCTGGGCCTTATTTGAGCTTCAAAGCCCTGTGGGAGCTCAATAAAGAGTCCTGTAGGCACCAGGTAGCGTTCTCCGGGTAAAAGTATGATTTTATGCGGATTGCTTGCGCGAAGATCCATACCGGCAGAACCTTTCGTTTCATAAGCAGGAATAAAGCCGCTCTCTGATTTAATTTTCATTCTCATAGGATCAGCCTCCAGTTTATTCTATCATTAACTGCTTTGCAGCAGATGCTTAATGTCTATTTTTTGTCTTCCGATTAAAACACCGGAATACTGATCAATAGCGGTAATCTTTTCTGCAACTGCTTTGATATGCTCCAAAGTCACACCGTTGATTTTATCGGTAATCTGCTTAACAGTAAGATTCTGTCCGGTTAAAAGCTTGTTTCTGCCTAAGGAAGCCATTCTGCCACTGACACTTTCCAGGCTGAAAATATGATTTCCTTTCAATTGTTCTTTGGCTGTACTGAGTTCATCTAAAGTCACGCCTTTGTCACGAAGCAGTTTTAGTTCTTCAGTAATTGCTCCTATTGCTGATTCTACCATGTCATGGCTTACCCCCGCATAGATACCATAGAAACCATCGTTGATATAAGAACTTGCAAAAGAATACACAGAATAGGCCATGCCTTTTTCTTCTCTGATGTTTTGAAAGAGCCTTGAGCTCATACTTCCGCCCATAATATTGTTGAGCAGTGACATGGCGAAATATAAGTCATCATTCAGTCTTAATCCCTTTGTACCAATACAAATATGAGACTGTTCGATATCTTTGATTTTCACTTTAAAGTGCGGGGTATAAATAACGCTCTTTAGCGCTTTCTCTGCTTTTTCTGCTGCCAAATCCTTAAGTTTGCCTTCAAAATAAGCACAGATCAGATCTTCATCAAAATTTCCGGCAACTGCAATTACAATGTTATCCCGGGTATATTCCTTATTGATATATGCTCTGATTGTATCCTGGGAAAATGTCTTAATCGTTTTCTTTGTACCAAGAATAGGCGTTGATAGCGCTGTCCCCTTGAATAATACCTCATAGAGCGTATCGTGAGCATCATCTTCAGGTGAATCCTCAACCATATGGATTTCTTCATAAACGACCCGTTTTTCCTTCTCCATTTCGGATTCATCAAATTTTGAATTTATGAACATATCAATTAAAACATCCGCCGCCTTTTCAACGTTGCTTGTGAGCGACTTCACATAATAACAAGTGCTCTCCTTGCTTGTAAAAGCATTAATTTGACCACCTATCTTATCGATATCCTCAGCAATCTGCTTTGCGCTTCTGCTTGATGTACCCTTGAAAAGCATGTGCTCTATAAAATGCGATATGCCCAAATTATCCTCATCCTCATCGACTGATCCTGCCTTTGCCCAAATGCCGACAGCCACTGACTGGACATAGGGAATTTTTTCCAGGATGACTCTAATGCCACAATCCAATGTTTTGTTTTTAATCATTCTTTCATCTACTTTCCATTTGTATCTTATATAAATCATTTAAAGTACCAATAGGGCTTTGCTGCCTGAACTGAATCAGTTCAATTTACAAAGCCCCATGGCGTCAATTTAATATGAGTTTGATAGTTATGCCAAACCTTTTCTTGAGAGATTGATTCTGTTCTGGCTATCTATTTCAGTTACTTTGACCTTAACGACATCCCCAACATTCATCACATCTTCTACTTTGTCAACTCTGGTATCGGCCATTTTTGAGATATGAAGCAGTCCTTCTTTACCTGGAAGAACTTCTATAAACGCGCCAAAAGCTGTAACTCTCGTTACCTTACCATCATAAATAACGCCGACTTCAACTTCTTTAAGAAGCATCGTGATAGCATTGATACCAAGTTCAGCTGTCTCTTTATCCTTACCCGTCACAT
>JBBRXH010000225.1:0-2717 GCA_038248565.1 Peptostreptococcales bacterium
CAGTGGCAAGTCTGATAAGCTGGTGACCATCCAGATAGAAGATGAAAAAATTAGGATTCTCGAAACGGAGAACCTGAGAGGAAAAACCACCGGAGAAGCCCAGGAATATTTCAAAGAAGCATTTCCTAAGGCTAGAGTAGTACAGATGGGTCCGTCCGGTGAGAATCTGGTCAGATATGCCTGCGTCACTTCCGACCTTAAAAATTTCCACGGACGAGGCGGACTCGGGGCTGTCATGGGCAGCAAAAACCTAAGAGCGATAGTCGTCAAGGGCAGCAATAGAAATATAAAGCTGGCAGACCCGGAGGGGCTTAAAAAAATCAGAGACTGGTTTAACAGTACGCTCAAAGATCATCCCGCCATCAGCCTGCATCACGAACTGGGAACGGCTAAAGGCATAGTACCTGTCAGTATTTCCGGGATCCTGCCCACCTATAATTTTCAGGATGGCTCCTTCGTAGATGCCGAAAAAATTTGCGGAGAAACCATGAAAAGAGAGCTGAAGGGCAAAACAGAAACTTGTTATGCCTGTGGCGTTGCTTGCAAAAGGTCTGTAGAAGGCAAAAGCGGAAAATTTGAAGTGACCAGACAATATGGAGGCCCTGAATACGAATCCATCGGACTTCTTGGGTCCAACTTGGGGGTCAACAATATTCTTCATGTAGCTGCCCTGAATCAGCGATGCAACGCCCTAGGTCTGGATACCATTTCCGCAGGCGCTACCCTCTCATGGGCTGTTGAATGCTTCGAAAGAGGTCTTCTGACGACCGAAGATACGAAGGGAATCGTTCTTAACTGGAATGATCCTGAAACTTATATTGATTTACTCGACGCTATCGCTTACAGAACCGGATTTGGAAAACTCCTCGGTGAGGGCAGCAAAAGAGCGGCCCAGACTATCGGCAGGGGTTCTGAACAGTTCGCGATCCAGGTTAAGGGTCAGGAACCGCCAAATCATGAACCCCGAGGGAAATGGGGTGTGGGCCTGGGCTATGCGGTCTCCAATACCGGAGCAGATCACCTTCAGGCTGCCCATGATCCCTGGTTCGATAAGCTTGGTGACTTCTCCAAGGAGTCTAACTGGGTGGATCTCGAAGACTTGAGTCCGATTGGCGTATTTGAGCCGGTGCCAACGGAAGATCTCAGTGCAGCAAAAGTAAGACTTTTTGTCTATCTGCAGCAGATTTGGGGCTTTCACGATGTTTTAGACTGGTGTATCTTCACCAGTGTGCCCGAATTCAGAGCACTGAGCCTTCAGCAACTGGTAGAGATCGTTCAGTACATCACCGGATGGAGGACCAGCCTGTTCGAACTGATGAAAGCCGGAGAAAGATGGACCACCATGGGCAGGGCATTTAATATCAAGCATGGCTTCACAGCCAAGGATGATACCTTGCCCGAAAGATTCTTCGAGCCCATGAGAGCCGGAACACTTAAGGGTCACTATATAGACAGAGAAGTATTTGAAAAGAGTAAAAAACTTTATTATGAAATGATGGGCTGGGACAAGGACAGCAGGCCAACTGAGGGAAAACTCGAAGAATTGAACGTGGGTTGGATCTGGCCGGAAATCAGGGATACCCTATAAAAGACATACATGATAAAGGGAAAAATATGAAAGTGTAGTTAAGAGGATGATTAAAATGTTTGTAACGGTAAAACTATTTGGAACACTCAGACGCCTTTCCCAGGAAGGAACGCCCGGATACTGGATAGGTGAAATACCGGAGCATGCCACAATAATTGATTTACTGACTATCCTGGGAACTTCCGATAAAGAAGCCGTACGTGCAGCCATCAATAAAAAAGTATGCCCCTTTGACAACGAGATATCAGAAAATGATGAAATCACGCTGGTGACCAATATGGGCGGAGGCTGAAAAAAAGTAGATTTAGATAAATAAGAGCATGTATGCATAAAAAGAGCGAGCATAAATTATGAAAGCGCCAAAAAATCGATAAACTATTTGAAATGACCCAGAAGTTTCCAACTCAGTATTGGAACGATTCCTGCTCGATCAAGGAGCTGACCTATGCCCTGGAGCGCGGGGCAACAGGCGCTACGACCAATCCGGTCATCGTCAAAGGCGTTCTTGATTCAGAGCTTGACAGCTATAAAGACTCCATCAAAAAGCTGATTTCGGAGCATCCCCATGCATCAGAAGATGAGATCTCCTGGATGGTCATTGAAAAGATGGCCATCGACGGGGCGCATATGTTGGAACCCATTTTCGATACGGACAAAGGAACAGGAAGACTATCGATACAGACCAACACCAAGTATTTCAACAACGCAGAAAAGCTTATTGAGCAGGCTTTATACTTCTCAACCTTGGCGCCCAATCTGCATATCAAGATGCCGGCAACTTCTGCAGGCATAAAGGCCTTTGAAGAAGTGACCTATAAAGGCGTCAGCATCAATGCCACCGTATCTTTTACGGCGACTCAGGCGCTGGCTGTTGGCGAAGCCGTCGAAAGAGGCCTTGCCAGAAGAACAGCGGAAGGTCTTGACAATTCAAGGCTTAATCCTGTATGCACCATCATGGTGGGCAGGATAGACGATTGGCTGAAGCAGATCGTTGAGAAGGAAAATCTGGCCATCGATCCCTGCGCCCTGAATTATGCTGGTATAGCCTGCATGAAGAAGGCTTACGGCATCTATAAAGAAAAGGGCTACAAGACCAAACTTTTGGCTGCAGCCTATAGGAGTCATCTCC
>JBBRXH010000226.1:0-2713 GCA_038248565.1 Peptostreptococcales bacterium
CAAGACCTGGCTCAAGCGCTACAACAGACTTCCGGATGCGGTGGTCTTTGAAGGCCCCGAAGCAGGAGGGCACCTGGGATTTAAGGCAGAAGAACTGGAAAGTTCTCAGGAAAATTTCTATCAGACCATAGAAGAGATAAAGGCTGAAATCCAAAAGGGTATAGAGGCAACTCAAACTGAGACTGCCATTCCTTTGATCGTAGCCGGCGGTATATACACAAGAGATGATATTGACAAAGCCATGGGGCACGGTGCCGATGGTGTTCAAATATCAACGAGATTCGTGACTACAGAAGAATGCGACGCTCACCCGAATTTCAAGCAGGCCTATATAGACAGCACCAAAGAGGATATCGTCATCGTTCAAAGCCCGGTAGGCATGCCCGGAAGAGCCATAAACAATGACTTTGTCAAAAGAACCATGGCCGGCAGAATCCCGCCCAAAACCTGTAACGGCTGCATCAACCACTGCAAACCGGATACGACGCCTTATTGCATCACTTTGGCCCTGATCAACGCAGCCAAGGGCGATGTGGACAACGGCCTGATCTTTTGCGGCAGCAACGCCTATAGAGAAGACAGGATCAAAACCGTGAAGGACGTTTTCGACGAACTGACAAAATAAAACGTACACTATTGACATTGTGTACGCAATGGACTACAATTAAGTAGATTCAAGGAGGTGAGAGAAATGTTGGCAATAAAAGCAACCGATGCCAGAAAAAACTGGAGCGAAATGATTGATAGAGCAATAAGATTAAAGCCGCAGTTTATTAAGCGTACGAGGGATAATATGATTCTTGCTGATGTATCTTTCATGGAGTCTATATTGGCACCCTATGAATTTTCTGCTGAAACGCTTAAAGAAGATGACGGTTCATATACTATATCGCTGAATGAGATCGATCTCGTCGAGAACGCTGACAACCTGGAAAATGCGAAAATGAAATTGGCAAAGTCTATTTTGGAATACTCAGAGGATTTTTATGAAGAATTTAAATACTGGAGCTCCGCCCCAAATCGCGTCGATCATATTCCATATGTTTTCAAAGCTCTGATTAAAAACGATCCTCAAAAGATAGGGGACATGATCCGATGCCAAGCTGGAAAGACTTAAGAAGATTTTGTGAAAATGACGGATGGGAACTCTATAAAGATACAGACCACTATTTTTACAGGAAGCGCGATCATGACGGTTCAATCAGAATAACAAAAGTATCAAAAGGTTCGGGAGAAATTAAGCCCGGTTTATGGCGTGAAATACTAAAGAAGCAACTCCAGGTAACAAAAGAATTTTTTAATAAAACGATATAAAAATGCCGTGCGCGCTCCTAGGAGATCACACGGCATTCCATTTATACCTCTACATTTTGCCTTAAGGATTTATACATTTGCCTGTTTTATGAATGTGCTGAAAAGCTTGTGGGTCTTAGCATTTGGATGGATTCCATCCACAAAATACTCGGCGCGGTCCTTGCCTTTAACCGCTTCTTCGAAGCCCTTTTGGAAATCCCAGACCACGAAGCCTTCTTTGTCTGCAGCTGCCAGCGTGAGATCGCGAAGTTTTTTTAACTTGTCATTAACCTGGATATAGTCGATGCAGGCGTCTCCGGCCATGACCTTGCAGGCAAGAGGCTCATCGATGAGAATTTGAGCGATAACGACGGGCTTGATACCCTTGTCTTTGCACATTTTGACCATGCGCAGCAGATAGCCCATAACCTCTTCCGGTGACTTGTCATAAGTGATAAAATCCACAGTTCCGCAGATTATGACTGCCATATCCGGAGCCAGGTCTAAAACATCGGTCTTAAATCTAAAAAGCATACCCTCGGCGCTGCTGCCAATGACGCCCTTATTAATGATCTCATGGCCAGACAACTTTTCCCATAGACTAACCCAACCCTGGCCTTTTTTAAGTGGAAAACCAACCGTGTTTGAGCTTCCTATACAAACTACCCTCATAACAAAACCCTCCTCGTTGTTTCTTCATAGATTTTACTTATAATTCTCAAAGTTTTATAAAGCAAATAAGATTGAAAATTTTCTTAGCATTATTATATACTAAGACTGCAAAAAATATAACATCCTTTTTAAAAATAAGGTATAATGACCACATGTAATATAGTTTTTTAGATAGGCAGGTGAGCAAATGAAAGTTATAATTTTGGCCGGTGGCCAGGGCACTCGACTGAACGGGGATCCTGAAGCTCTTCCTAAACCTCTGATTAAAATCGGGGAGAAACCCATACTCTGGCATATCATGAAATACTACAGTACCTATGGATTCGACGAATTCATCATCGCTGCCGGCTACAAAGCCGAGGAGATCAAAGACTATGGCTATAATCAGTCTGATTTCGATATGAAGGTCATCGATACCGGCTTCTTCACCCAGACCGGCGGCCGCATAAAGCGCCTAGCCAACTTTTTAAAAGAAGATGAGACCTTTATGCTGACCTATACGGATTGTGTCGCCAATATAGACCTAAAAAGTCTCCTGACCTTTCACGAGGCTCATGGCAAGCTTGCCACCATCACTACGGTCCACCCGCCCTTTAATTTCGGCAAAGTCGAATTTGACGGCGATCAGATCGCTTCATTTCAGCAAAACACCGTCGACGAGAGCCTTTGGATTAACGGCGGCTTTTCCATACTGAATCAGAAAGTCCTAAGCTACATCAAGGACGACAATACCAGATGGGAAGGTATC
>JBBRXH010000227.1:0-2706 GCA_038248565.1 Peptostreptococcales bacterium
ATAAGGGGTATGGTTATAACCCATGGACATGAGGATCATATCGGAGCAATACCATATTTTTTAAAGGAATTCAATGTTCCTGTTTATGGCACTAAACTGACATTAGGTCTTATTGGCAATAAGCTCAAAGAGCATGCCATAGCCGGTAATCTCATCACGATGACGCCGGGTACCAATGTTAAACTCGGTGTGTTTACCATCGAAGCAATCAGGACTACACATTCGATTGCAGACTCCGTTTGCCTTGTAATCGATACACCTGCCGGTATTGTATTCCATACCGGAGATTTTAAATTCGACTATACGCCGCTTCATGGACAACGTATGGATTTTCATCGGCTTGCTGAAATCGGCAACAAAGGTGTCCTGCTCATGCTGGCGGATAGTACCAACTCAGAACGCAAAGGGTATACCGCTTCGGAAAAAACTGTTGGAATCGCTCTTGAGAATATTTTTAGAGAAACTAAGGACAGAATCATTATCGCCACATTCTCATCCAATGTGTACCGCGTTCAAATTATTATCGATGCTGCAGTTAAATATGGCCGTAAAATAGCCATTTCAGGCCGCAGCATGGTAAACGTTATAAACGTTGCCACAGAACTTGGTTATCTGAATGTCCCAGAAAATGTGCTTGTGGATATTAATAAGACGAAACATATCAAAGATGAAGAACTTGTTATAATAACAACAGGCAGCCAGGGAGAACCAATGTCAGCGCTTTCAAGGATGGCAGCAGGGGATCATAAAGCTATTCAGATTAAAAAAGGGGATACGGTTATTCTGTCTTCCAGTCCTATACCGGGCAACGAAAAGACGATATCCAATATTCTGAACAAGCTGTTTGAAAAAGGCGCGGATGTCATCTATTCCGATATTGCTGATATACATGTTTCAGGCCATGCCTGCGAAGAAGAGCTTAAGCTTATGCATGCGCTTATAAAGCCTAAGTTTTTCATGCCTGTCCATGGGGAGTATCGGCATTTAAGGCAGCACTCCATAATCGCACAGGATATGGGACTCACTAAGGATAAAATCTTTATAATCAAAGTTGGTCAGATATTGAACCTGACAAAAAATTCTGTAGTTGTTTCCAAAGAAACCGTCGTATCCGGCAACGTTATGGTAGATGGACTTGGCGTTGGAGATGTTGGCAATATAGTACTCAGGGACCGCAAACTTCTTTCAGAAAGCGGGCTGATTATAGTAGTAGCCGCGGTTGAACGTAGCAGCGGCACTATTTGCTCCGGGCCGGATATTATTTCCAGAGGATTCGTTTATGTCAGAGAATCAGAAGATCTTATCGAATCAGCGAGAAATGCAGTAAGAAATCGGCTTGAGCAATGCCGCAGCGAAGGCATTAAAGACTGGGCAGCGTTAAAGAACGCGGTTAAAGATGAACTTAGAAGCTTCATTTATGAAAAAACAAAACGAAATCCGGTAATTTTGCCGATATTTTTGGAGGTATAAGCAATGAATGTCTATGATAATGCCCATGATTTAGCCAGAGCTATAAAAGAATCTCAGGAATACAAATCTTATTCCGATATTAAGGCTGAAGTCTCACTAAATCCGGAACTCAGCGGAATGCTGAATGATTTTCAGGAAAAACAGTATGCGCTTCAGGCTCAGCAGATGATGGGCCAGGATTTTACGCCGGGTATGATGGAGCAGGTCCAGGAGCTTTTGCAGATTATCATGCGGGACCCCCTGGCTGCTCAATACATCCAGGCTCAAATGATATTTTCAAAGATGATAGCAGACATTTATGGCATACTTGGGGAGGTTATTAAATTTGATCAGGACTAACGTACAATTTAAAGATCGCATAAAGAAAGTGTTGGAAGCCAGCAAAGCCAAGGGCATGAATGCTTTATGGATTACAAAACCTGAAAACAAGTATTATCTTTCGGGTTTTCAGTCATCAAATTATTTTATTCTTTTAACAGAAAAAAAAAATTATTTATTGACTGATTTTCGCTATATCGAAAGCGCTGATCGACTAAAAGATATTTATGATATTATTTTGATTTCCAATCAGTTTACCCCTTGGGATTTTCTGAAAGAAAGCGGAGAGAAAAGCCTCGGTATAGAATATAAAAGTATCACTTTTGAGTTCTATAATGAAATAATCGAAAAAGCGAGGATTACTGATTTACATGCCTGTGACAATATTATTGAAACAATCAGAGTTACTAAAGAACCTGAAGAGCTAAAATACATCAAGAGCGCTGCAGAAATAGCCAATAAGGGCTTTGACCACATGCTCGGATTTATTAAGACTGGTTTGACCGAAAAGGAGATCGCTTTTGAACTCGAATTTTTCATAAAAAAGAACGGTTCGGATGGGTTAGCCTTTGATTCAATAATAGCTTCAGGTGTAAGAGGTTCTCTGCCTCATGCAACGCCTACTGATAGACCTATCGAAAAAGGCGATTTTATTACGATGGATTTTGGCGCTTTGGTCCAGGGCTATTGTTCAGATATGACGCGTACAATTGGTATTGGCCCTTTGACTCCAAAGCAGAAAGACATTTATGCCCTAGTTTTGGAAGCTCAAGAGAAGTCTCTCGCAAGTCTTGGTGTTGGTGAGAAGGCATCAGATATTGATAGGGTCGCAAGATCGATTATAGAGTCTGCTGGTTATGGTTCGAATTTTGGTCACGGATTAGGCCACGGTGTTGGTCTTGAAATACATGAAGCGCC
>JBBRXH010000228.1:0-2706 GCA_038248565.1 Peptostreptococcales bacterium
CGTTTGAAGCACTATGATAACCGGAAGCAACTGTGCTATATGCCGTTGGATTTCCATCGGTCAGCAGTATCACGTAATTGGTAATTGTCTTGCCGGCATTTGCTGCTAAGTTTTTGTTATCTTCAAGTGCATAATATGATCTCCTAAGCGCATCGCCCGTATTGGTCCAGCCACTGCCTGAGTTGATATTGGTGATTTGTCCTTCCAATATGCTTTTATTGCTGACCGGTGAACCACTTACAACCGTACTTCCCGACGCGCTTATAAAACTGTATTGGATATTTGGATTTGGCGTTGCTGTTGTTGAAAATGGGATAATACAAACGTCAATCCCTGCAATGCCCGATAAATAAGTAACCAGTTTTATTCCCTGCTCCTGCATGATCGATTTTTTCGTCCTGTTTGAGTTACTGGCCGTGTCGTACATGAGTTCGTCCATGCTCCCCGAGTCATCCAGCACAATGGTGATGGCGATATTGACGGGTTTTGTAAGATCCTCTAAATAGGGCTGGGGCGTTGGATCGCTTCGATATGCAATCGCAGTAGAAGGAAATTTAGCACTGCCAACATCTTCAACGACAAGAGAATTTAGCGCCGCTATCTGCGATTTAATGCCGATTTTTGTTGATTCGGATCCAGTCAGATAACAGTCTAGACTATATTCAACCTGTTTATTCGTTCCCGGCAGTCCATTGGTCGTATTAACCTTAGTGAAGGCTAAATCATAGAGCACATCATTTCCTGATTCTACCAAAACTCGCCTTGCAAAATTCGGGGTAGTCCCCGTCATGCCCGTAAAAAGATATTCAACAATTTTATTGTTGTCTTCAATTCCTAAATAGTTCCATCCGGCTTTTTTCGTGCCTTCGAAAAGTGCTTGTGGGATAGTAAAGGTGACAGTAGCATTGCGAATCGCCTTGTTTAAAACCTCAGCTGCCAATCTAACCTCTCCCTGAATGCCATATTCTATTTCCGTCTTCCTCTCGCTTAAAAAAGCGAACCTAATAAACGAACCGGCTAAACCTACCACCATTCCAATCAAAACTATGGTAACCATGAGTTCAATCAATGTAAAACCACGTCTCGTACCACTCGTTTTCATACAGCATCTCTCCCATCTTGGCAAAAACCAAATGTACTTTTTGTTATCGTCATAAACTAATAATCAGTAAGACCATGTCATAGTCGGATAATCCAGATATTTTGCAAAAAACTCAAGGCTTACGGTCCGGGACACATCTGTATCGTTTAGAGTCCCAATAGAAGTTATCTTGATTTTTTTCATATTATTGGCATCCTCAAAATAGGTGACCGTCACATCCGCCGTTCCTTCTCCAAAGTCGATACCGTTTTCTGGAGGAAGGCTCGTTATATGCCCTTCAAGAAATTCTGTTACCAGACCTTTTTTCATGATTACCTCATAGGCTAGTTCGACCCCGGAGCGAGCGATATAATAGGCCTGAATGCCTTTTTCCTGGTGGCTTGCCTGCTTAACATTCGCCTGGGATATGGACGCAGCAATGGATATCATGATTGATATAATCAACAATGCCACCATGACGAATATCAGTGCTGCACCTTTTTTGTTATTCAATTCGGAAAATATTCTTTTCATTTTATTGTCACCCTTCTCCGATCAGTTGAATGGATTCGCTTTTCCTTGTGGAATGACTGGTAAAAACTTCAGCAGGTCTTTTTGTGAATCGTCAAGCTGTGGAAGTGAATAGACTGATAAAATAATTTGTCCATCAATACCCGCTTCGATTTTGGAAATCGAAACACTCTTGACTACCACTGACTTATCCATATTTTCGAGCGCTTTCAAAAAAGCCATTGCAGCATTATATTTAGTTTGTTCAAATCCCAAAGTTATGTCCGTAACGGGCAGACTGTCCATCGCAACCAGATTTGCATCTGTTACCGGCGCCTGTTCCTCGCCTGTCGGACTTTCGGGAGTTGTCGGCTCATTATTTTCTGTCTGTGCCGCTTTTTGGGGGATTAGTGTAGGATTAGTCTTTGAAGCGAGATCTAGGAGAGGATAGGTAACCGGTGTGTAAACCGGCACCGATACGATATTAAGTACAGCTTTCACAGGTGTCGGTGTATAATTATTAACAGTAAACCCGGTGCTGGTAATCAGTGTATCCAATTTATAAAGGATGCGTTCCTGATTTAAATCATAGAAAAACAGCTTGTATTTGTCGATGAGGAATTGCTTTTTATCTTTTTCTTCTTTAACTAATGACGGATATTGGGCTACGACATCTGTAGATCTGGCTAACTCAATATTTGCATCGCTGATTTCCTGAGCCACCACAGCTCCCTGTTGGAGCGCAGGATCAATTATATAATGGTAAGCCGCAAAAAGTATCAGTACAACGGCTAATATGACGAGCATATTTTTATCTTTCTGGTTGGTCACTAAAGACTGCTTCTTCATTTTGCCTCACCCGCTTTCATTACGGCGCTGAAAATTGCTGTAGACTGTTCTCCTGTATCTATGCTGGTAACCGAATTCAGAAAAACATCCTGAAATAAGCCTGTTTTTTTCAAACTTTGCAAAAGCTCGGCTGCTGTTTTTCGGTCAGGAACTGTAAATGTAAAGTTGGCTGCATTATTATCGATGGTCATCGTCGTCATAGTGACTGTGTATGGAGGTCTCATTGCCAAAGCCGTCAGCAAATCAGTCCCGATAACACTGCTGTC
>JBBRXH010000229.1:0-2705 GCA_038248565.1 Peptostreptococcales bacterium
ATGGCAAATTCAATTCCGCCGTATTTTTCTGATGCTTTTAATACGCCTTTACCAAGGTATTGATAGAATTCTGTCTGCTGATCCGACAAATAGTCGATGGCATGCAGATAGTTTTCTGTATTTCCAAAAGCAAGCGGAACTATAGTATCCTTTTCGGTTAAAATACCGCGTTCGTAAGCTTCAGTAGCCCATCCAAGACATATACCTGTTGATATGGCGTCCATGCCGACTTCTTCAACTGCTTCGATCATCATTAATATGTCTTTTGGATTATCGATGCCTAAAAAGCTCCCCAAAGCAAAGATCAGCTCGTAGTCATAGCCTACCGATACGGATTCATACTCGTAACCCTGATCAAATTCATGCCTATATTGTCCGATATGAATGCAGCCAACCGGGCAGCCTGTACAGGCTACTTTTCTGACAAGATTATTAACAGCAAAGGCCTCACCTGAAATTGCTTCAGCTGCATCGAATCTGGTCTGTTTAAGATTCAAAGTCGGTAAAGCGCCAGCTGCATTTAGCGGCTCAACATTAACCGGAGTGCCAAGGTCATGATATTTGGTCATAAGCTCTGTAGTGGTTGATTTTGTGTAGAGGGTACGATAAGCCTTCAGATAATCCTGATAATTTTTAATAGGCATGCTTCTGTCCCCGGTGATTGAAATCGCCTTTAGATTTTTACTGCCAAAAACAGCACCAAGTCCGAGCCTGCCAAAATGTCTATAAGTATCAACACAAACGCTGGCATATTTGACCAGGTTTTCTCCGGCAGGACCTATCCTAAGTATGCTTCTCTTTCCGGCACCAGGCTCTCTTTCCCTGATCAGCCGGCCAATCACATTCGTTTTTACTGCCTTAAATGCCCGTGCATCCATGAAGGAAATATCATGGGAATTTATTGAAAGATAAGTCAGCCTTTTCTTACGTCCGAAAATAACCATCGCATCATATCCTGCCATTTGCATTGTTAGGGCCATTCTGCCTCCGGCATAGCTTTCTCCAAGTTCGCCTGTTAGAGGGGATTTGAACATCGCAACAGTCTTAGTGACAACGGGAAATATGCTCGACAAGGCTCCTATAGCAAAAACTATAGGCTGGCTTTCATCGAGGGCATCTGCCTCAGGTTTGAGATTCTCTTCTAAAAGCTTTGAGGCAACCCCAACCCCTCCCAGGTACTTTTTGAGATCTTCCCTGAGTTCGACATGTATTCTTTCTTTAGTAAGGTCAATATATAGAACTTTTATATAGTTTTCATATAACATAGCGCTTACTCCATTCCAAGACAATCATGGGGGCAAAAATTGACACAAACACCGCAATGCTTGCAGATAATTGGGTTTTTAACTTCTTCATCAAAAAACACAGCATTAGCAATGCATGCTTTTTCGCATTTTCTGCAGCCGATGCACTTTTCCCGTTTAAAAACCACACCGCCACCTTCTCTTGGCACCAGCGCATCTGAAGGACAAGCTTCAGCGCAGGCAACTTCTTCAATACAGCCCAGGCATACCGTCGAAAAGAATCTTCCTTCTATTCCCCCTGAGGTTCGTATTTTTATAGCGCTTTTAGTGATTGAATGATTTTTCTGATTCACCGCGGCACAAACAAGCATACAACTGAAGCATCCAATACAAATATTCATTCCCTCGGTCTTTAGTATTTTTCCCATGCTTATCTTCCTTTCCTTTGCCAACTTACCTTTTTCGCAAGCATATAACACTGAGCTATGTTTGTAAATGTTATTCTAAACGATGAACACTAAGGGGCAGAATTTGATTCTGCCCCTTCCAATTGACTATGGTATATATTCACTAATCGTTTGTTTTGTCTGTATCCTCAGGCAAATCCAATTCTATGCTAATCGGTTTTTTTACTTTAAATGTTTCTCTGAGCTGATCTTCCATAAGAGCCAGGGTTTCTGGATTAGCGAGCAGAAAGTTTTTAACATTTTCTCTGCCTTGACCGATACGATTACCATTAAAACTATACCAGGCTCCAGCCTTCTCAACAACCTTAGCCTCTACAGCACAATCCAGAACATCTCCCTCTCTGGAAATACCAAAACCATACATGATATCAAATTCCGCCTGCTTAAAGGGAGGTGCAACTTTATTTTTTACGACCTTTATTCTGGTTCTGTTGCCCAAAATTTCATCGCCGGACTTAATCGTATCGATCTTTCTGACATCAAGCCGCATACTTGCATAGAATTTTAAAGCTCTTCCGCCGGTTGTAACTTCTGGATTACCAAACATAATACCAACTTTTTCTCTAAGCTGATTGATAAAAATTACTGAGGTATTGGATTTACTGATTGCTCCAGCCAGCTTTCTTAAGGCTTGAGACATGAGGCGAGCCTGTAATCCCACGTGGCTATCGCCCATATCGCCTTGGATCTCAGCTTTAGGTACTAATGCAGCAACAGAGTCGATAACAACCACATCCACAGCATTGCTTCGGACAAGAACCTCACAAATCTCAAGACCCTGTTCTCCGGTATCCGGTTGAGAAACGAGAAGTTCGTCTATATCTACTCCGATTTTTGAAGCATAAATCGGATCAAGGGCATGTTCTGCATCTATAAATGCTGCTTTTCCCCCCAACCGCTGAGCCTCTGCTATGATATGCAATGTTACAGTGGTTTTTCCCGAGGATTCAGGGCCAAATACTTCGGTGATCCTTCCTCTTGGGATTCCACCAAT
>JBBRXH010000230.1:0-2667 GCA_038248565.1 Peptostreptococcales bacterium
GCTTTATTGTACTGGTTTCCGGAGGCAAACAATATAGGGCAGACCGCATTATTATTGCTACCGGCGGGAAAGCTGGGGGGCAGTATGGCTGTCAGGGAGATGGCTACAGGATTGCCAAAGATCTGGGGCATTCCCTGGTCGAACCAAGGCCGGCCCTGGTTCAGGTTCTTTCAGACGCCTCGTTTTTCAATCAGTTAAAAGGTGTTCGCGCAAAGGGGAAAGTGACCCTGCTGAAAGAGCTTCAGGATGATCTGTCAGGAGCCAGTCATCAAATCATAGCCCAGGAAACAGGGGAGATACAATTCACAGAAACCGGCTTATCAGGAATCTGTATCTTTAATCTCAGCAGACATATAAAAGGTAAAGCTGAGTCGGTCATAAAGATCGATCTGATTCCGGAAATGCCTCTTAAGATACTTCAGGAAAAGCTCTATGAACGCAGACTGCATTTACAGCATAAAGTCCCGGATGATTTTTTGAGCGGTATCGTCAATAAAAAGCTGATTCCGGTGCTGCTCAAAGAATGCAAAGTCGCCGGCGCCTATAAAACCTGTGGTTCAATGGACAAGGCGGCCATCGATAAAATAGCGGGTATTCTAAAAGCATGGCCTATAAGAATCATTGGTACAAAAGGCTGGAATGAAGCGCAGACAACAACCGGCGGAATCGATACCTTTGAAGTCGAACCGGCTACAATGGCATCTAAAATTGTTGCAGGACTTTACTTTGCGGGAGAAGTTCTGGATGTGGATGGCCGATGCGGCGGGTATAACCTCCAGTGGGCCTGGACATCCGGATATCTTGCGGGCCGTTTTTCTGCGATTAAGGCTTGCATACCCGCAGACATGGTGAATCCATGCTGAGAATACACGAAATAAAGCTGGGATTAAATGAATCAGCTGATTTATTAGCTGATAAAATTCTTAAAAGACTTCAAATGCCTCAGCTCAAAATTCTGACCTTAAGCATCTTCAAAGAGTCTATCGATGCAAGAAACAAAGAGGATATCAAATTCGTCTATAGCATTGATTTTCAGGTCAAGGATGAAAAAGTCCTGCTGAAAAACGCAGCAAAGTTCAGACTTGAGCAAATCAAAACGGGCTTTGAGGTTATTCGCCAACTCAAGACAGCTTCCTTTGAATCAGAGATAAGGCCTATAGTCGTGGGTTTCGGACCCTGCGGCATGTTCGCCGCCTTAAGCCTGGCGGAAATGGGTTATAGACCCATCGTAATAGAAAGAGGCAAAGCCCTATCTGAAAGGACCAGAGACGTTCATGACTTCTGGAGGACGGGAAAACTCGATCCGGAATCCAATGTCGCTTTTGGGGAAGGTGGTGCCGGGGCCTTTTCCGATGGCAAGCTGACGACGCAAATCAAAGATCCCAGGGTACGCAAGGTGTTGAAGGAATTGGTTTTAGCCGGTGGACCACCGGATATCCTTTATAAACAGAAACCCCATATCGGTACGGACATTTTGAAGGATGTGGTCGTACAGATCAGAAATAAGATCATTAGCCTTGGGGGCGAAATAAGATTTGAAAGCAAACTAAGCGGGATCAGATTTATGCAATCGGAAGATTCCCCTGAAAGAGGACCTTTCACTATAACACTCAATGACAGCGAGGAAATTCTCACGGAAACTCTCGTGCTGGCAATCGGACACAGCGCCAGAGATACGTTTAAGATGATTTACGAGACCGGACTTGCCATGGCTCAAAAGCCTTTTTCCATAGGTGTCAGGGTAGAACACCCTCAAAGCGCCATTGACACCGCACAATATGGCAAGTTTGCTGGACATCCCAGACTTGGCGCTGCTGACTATAAGCTTTCCAACCACTGTCAAAATGGCAGAGGCGTCTACACTTTCTGCATGTGCCCCGGAGGCCTGGTCATCGGCGCTGGCTCGGAAGAGGGCTGCCTTGTGACCAATGGCATGAGTTATCACACTAGGGGCGCTGATAACGCCAATAGCGCCCTCCTCGTCGATGTTCAAATAACGGACTTCGCTACAGACCATCCACTGGCTGGTATTGAATTTCAGAGATATTGGGAGCACCAGGCCTTTAAACTTGGCGGGAGCGCCTACTTTGCACCGGCTCAAAAAATTGGAGACTTTCTATCACAGAGGCCATCAGGGTCAGAGGGCTCAGTAAAGCCATCCTTTCAGCCCGGCGTGTTCTATACGGATATTGAAGCGTGCCTGCCGGAGTTCGCCAGTAAGGCCCTAAGAGAGGCAATTCCTGTATTGGGACAAAAACTGGCAGGATTTGATGATCCGGAAGCAGTTCTGACGGCTATCGAGACAAGAAGTTCTTCGCCGGTCAGGATTCTAAGAGATGAAAATAATTGCAGCAGCATTATGGGCATCTATCCGGCAGGTGAAGGTGCAGGCTATGCCGGCGGCATCATATCAGCTGCTGTAGATGGCATAAAAGTTGCGGAGGCCATCCATGCAGGCTATGTGAAAATCGGAAAACAAACCGACTTTGTATAATATGTCGCTTTACTTTAGAATCTGACCATGTATAATGAAAGTAGAAAAATAATTCGAACAAGGGAAAAAGGTTAAAAACCTTTGCTGTTGTCGCAGCTGTAATGCAGGACGAAGATCAATATCCACTGCCATAGGCGGGAAGGTGATCGGAGAATGAATGCAGAGCCAGAAGA
>JBBRXH010000231.1:0-2585 GCA_038248565.1 Peptostreptococcales bacterium
ACGATTATGACTTAAAATCAGTAAATCTAAATTTATAAAATTTGTAAATATCAAATATTTATAAATTACAATACTTTTAGCAAAAAGAATGTAAAAATGTAACACTGTTTCAGCCAGGCTTAGGTTTAATATGATCCTTAGCCCTCCTTCCCTATAGAACACCTTGATTGATAATATACGAATTTTGATGCGAATTAATAATCTAAAAGAAAGCCTGTAATGACTATCATTCAATATCTTTAATTTATGCGATGCTTAAAACAGTCCTGATATTCTACCTGTTTTGTCCACATCTATAGCCTCAGCTGAAGGAATCTTTGGCAGACCGGGCATAGTCATAATATCGCCGGTGATGACCACAATAAATCCTGCGCCAACGGAAGGCTTTAGTGATCTGACACTGATGCGAAAGCCGGTTGGTCTTCCAAGTTTACTGGCGTCATCCGATAGAGAATATTGGGTTTTCGCCATGCATACAGGAAGCTTGCCATACCCAAGAGCTTCGATATCATCGATTTGCTTGCCGACATTGCCGACATAGTCTACACCGTCTGCACCATATATTTTTGTTGCTATGGCATGGATTTTATCCCGAATTGGTAAGTTCTCATCATAAGCAAAACGAAAATCACTTTCAGCTTTTTCAATAACAGCGACAACTTCTTCTGCCAGAGACTTTCCGCCAACGCCGCCTTTGGCCCAGACTTCAGATAAAACAACTGTGACATCCGATTCTTTGCATCTCATCTTAATATAATCCAGCTCATTTTCAGTATCCAGCGGGAACCGGTTTATAGCAACAACTGCCGGCAATCCAAATACATTTTTAATGTTCGAGACGTGCTTTAAAAGATTTTCAATGCCCAGACTTATAGCACCAATGTTTTCTGCGCCGAGCTCTAATTTAGCTACGCCGCCATGAAGCTTGAGTGCTCGTGCAGTAGCTACAATAACTACAGCATCAGGTCTGAGACCACTTTGTCTGCATTTGATATCGATGAACTTTTCTGCGCCAAGATCAGCACCGAAACCAGCTTCGGTCACCACATAATCTGCGAGTTTTAAAGCGATTTTTGTAGCCATAAGGCTGTTACAGCCATGGGCAATATTGGCAAAGGGGCCGCCGTGTATAAAAGCCGGTGTTTGTTCTAAAGTTTGGACCAAATTGGGCTTTAGGGCATCCTTAAGCAGCGCAGAGGCAGCACCCTGCCCTTTGATGTCCGCAACAGTAATCGGCTTATTTTCAAAGGTATAGGCCAAAATAATCCTAGAAATCTTTTCCTTGAGGTCATCCAGATCTTTAGACAGACAAAGCACGGCCATAATTTCCGAGGCAACAGTGATATCAAATCCATCCTCTCTGGGGGTTCCATTTGCTTTGCCGCCGAGCCCATTAACCATGGATCTCAATTGCCTGTCATTCATATCCATGCACCTTTTCCAGACGATCCTCCTGGTATCTATACCTAAGCGGTTGCCTTGCTGGATATGATTGTCAAGTAAAGCAGCAATCAGGTTGTTGGCTGTCGTGACAGCGTGAATATCGCCTGTAAAATGAAGATTTATATCTTCCATTGGAATAACCTGGGCATAGCCACCGCCTGCAGCACCGCCTTTAACGCCGAATACAGGGCCAAGGGAAGGCTCTCTGAGGGCTATGACTGCTTTTTTACCTATTAAGCTAAGTGCATCTCCTAAACCCACAGTCGTAGTTGTTTTTCCTTCTCCAGCCGGCGTAGGCGTAATTGCCGTTACTAAGATGAGTTTGCCATTAGGTTTATCTGCATAGTTATCCAGAATATTATAATCAATTTTTGCCTTGTATTTCCCGTAGCATTCGAGGAATGCTTCATCGATGTCCAATTTTTTTGCGATTTTAACAATTAATTCCGGTTGTTTTTCCTGAGCAATCTCAATATCACTTTTAAACCCCATCATAGCCTCCTGATATATATAATTAGAATAATCCTATAGTTCGCATTGTGAAATAATGTTTCGTAATGCGAACTATAGGATTATTTTATCGTTTAATATTTTAAAAGTCAACAGTTAAAAATAAATCCCGGGGTGCCGTCTGATTCAATAATTCACTCCCTATCTTTGATAGGTGGGTATCCTATTTCTCACCGCTGTCTCCCACTGCAAGGTGGTCCCACATGAGTTTTGAAAACCCGGATTCCCGTGAATAATCTGTAGGTTAAATCACAGAACCATAACGTACACTCTAGGACATTATTTAGATATTTTATCTATCATTATATTGCATTTTACTCTTCAGAAAGGTCTACCGTACTATTGTGATGAACCTTTTGGACGTCGTCGTTTTCTTCAAGCATTGCAATCATTTTTTTTAGGGCTTTGATGTCAAAGTCATTGACGGGTGTGACTTCAAGAGAAGGTACAAATTCCACATCGGCATCGACGAATTCGTAGCCTGAATTTTTTAGTTTTGCTGAAACGCTTTCAAAGTCTTCAGGCGCTGTTATAATATCGAAACTGTCTTCTTGGCTGATCATATCCTCCATACCGGCCTCAAGAGCGGCTTCCATAAGCGCATCTTCGTCAATTTCATCGGTCTTTTCAAT
>JBBRXH010000232.1:0-2544 GCA_038248565.1 Peptostreptococcales bacterium
CTGGCAAACGGCATCAATGTGGTCAACAGCGAAGAAATCTTCGCCAAATAACGCTCGATATATAGCACTAAAACGGGCTGCAAATAAGTTGGGTAGAGCAAAACGGCAGAGCGAATAGGGCCATTTTGCTTGACACCCATTCGGTCAACTGATAAAATATCGTCTATAGTACTTATACTATTTTCCGAGTTAAACTGCCTAAGACCATGGGTTATGGCACTTAACCGACAGGTACACGGAGAAATGCGTGGGCCTCCCATTTGGAAAGGAAAATACCGTCTTGGATTCTTTTCTTTTTGGGAAAGGATCTTTTTATTGCTTTTGTCCGCAGTCCGGCGACTCGATTATCTGAAGCTTGTCTCCACCTGCTTCACAGGGTAATGGAGTCGCCTTATTTACAAGTAAGTACAGCGTAATTATTGGCAGAGTATAAATAATTGTTTGAATAGATTATTAGGGAGATACAGTATGAAATTACTCAAGGTAGACACCATAACTGAAGTCGCCGAGAAATTTAAAAACCATTTTGGCGATACAGAAAAAAAGATAGAGATTGTGGGTATAAGAAGCGCACTCGGCAGATATATGGCTGAGGAGCTGGTCTCAAAGACTGCTATGCCGGAGTATAGGCGTTCTGTTGTGGATGGCTATGCCCTTCGCGCCAAGGATACTTTTGGGGTCAGCGACAGCGTGCCTGCACTATTGACTGTTATTGGCTCCGTAGAAATGGGCGCTCCCTGCTCCTATAAAATATCCCCCGGTGAGTCAGTCTATGTGCCGACGGGGGGTCTCCTGCCGGAGGAAGCTGATGCGGTAGTTATGATTGAATTTGTGGATCATCTGGACGAGTGGACCATCGCTGTCAACAAGCCGGCAGCACCAAATTCCGGGTTTATGAACGTGGGTGATGATTTCAGAGCGGGTACGCTTTTCTTCGAGAAAGGCCACAGATTATCGATCAGAGATATCGGGATACTGGCAGTATCAGGATTAAAACAGGTACCTGTCTATAAAAAGCCTGTCATTACAATAATATCAACGGGCAGCGAACTCATCGACATTGACCTTATACCGGAGCCCGGTCAAATTCGCGATATCAATTCCTATACCATCAGCGCCTTCGCGGAGGCTGCAGGAGCAGAGGTTTCTGACATCATCATTGTTCAGGATGATTTCGAAAAATTCAGGGCCGTTACAGCAGAGGCCCTGGCTAAGAGTGACCTTGTTGTTATTTCAGGCGGCAGCTCCGCAGGCAATAAGGATTTCACTGCAGATATTATCAATTCTTTCGGTGGACCCGGAGTTTTTACCCATGGCATCGCTCTAAAACCGGGGAAACCAACCATCCTTGGCAGCGCCCTTGGAAAGCCGGTCATTGGGCTGCCGGGACATCCTATGTCTGCGATTATTGTTTTTAAGATCGTCGTAGAGACTTTCATCAAACAAACCTACTTTGGCAATGAAGAGGAGCCGCTGAAACTCATAGGGGAAATTACCGAGAATATTCATGCAGGTGAAGGGCGAACCACCTTTCAGCTGGTATCCCTGCGAAAGACTGATCGTGGTTATCTGGCCGAGCCGGTTCATGCCAAATCGGGTTCGATTTCCCAACTCATGAAGGCAGATGGTCATGTTAAAATCGATTCTCTTAAAGAAGGTCTCTATGCGGGAGATATGGTTGAAATCACATTATTCAATTATAATCTTTAGCGCTGGTGAGGTCTTTATTTATATAAACTGAAAAGGCTGAGGAGTTAGAATGAGCAGAAAAATTTACCTGTCCAATACAGATCTTGAAGAAGCACTAACCATATATTTGGATAAGCTTGATAGTCTTCTTCCCCTTTTAAAAAAGGAAGTCATAGCGACCTGGGAAGCTAACGGCAGAATGACAGGAAGCCCTATATTTGCAAGAATTTCATCGCCGAATCATAATGCCTCTGCTATGGATGGCATCATGGTTATATCGGATCGTACCTATACGGCTAATGAAACCACACCGGTCCTTCTGAGGGAGGGCGGGGATTTTGCCCATGTCAATACGGGGAATATTATTGTAGATCCCTACGACGCCGTGATCATGGTTGAGGATATTCTGGAAACCGCAACCGGAGCAGTGCTAATCAAAGAGCCCGCATCCCCCTGGCAGCACATCAGACCCATCGGAGAAGATATCGTAGCAGGCGAGATGATTTTGCCTGAAAACCATAGAATAAGACCTATGGACATCGGCGCAATTTTAAGCGGCGGCATAAAAGAAATCCAGGTTTATGAGAAAGTAAAAGTTGGCATCATGCCAACGGGAAATGAAATATCAGACCATTATGATGATCTTGCAAAGGGTAAAATATTTGATACGAATTCATGGACTTTTAAAGCCATCATCGAGAGCGCCGGCGGCCTGCCTGAAAGGATCAGCCCGGTGGAGGATGATTATGACAAACTGAAAGCTGCGCTAATAGAAATGACGGCCAAAAACCATATCGTCGTCATCAACGCAGGATCCTCCGCCGGAACCAAGGACTTCGCGGCCGATCTTATCGA
>JBBRXH010000233.1:0-2540 GCA_038248565.1 Peptostreptococcales bacterium
AAGCTGTTCAACCAGACGCCTCTGATCCTTTGTAAGCCTGGTCGGTATTTCAACAATTACCTTAACATAAAGATCGCCTACTCTTGTTGTATGAAGATTCTTAATGCCTTTGCCCTTAAGTCTGAATACAGTATCGGACTGGGTTCCGGCAGGAACTTTATAATGAACCTTTTCTTTAAGTGTCGGTACGGTAATATCGTCCCCAATGGTCGCCTGGGTGAAAGTGATGGGGATATCCAGCATAAGGTCCATACCCTGACGTTTAAACATCTTATGGGGCAGAACAGAGAGAATCACATATAAATCCCCATTCGGTCCACCGCCTGAGCCTGGCTCTCCCTGACCTCTGAGGGAAATAACAGAATCGTTGTCCACACCAGCCGGGAAATCCACTGAAATGCTAAAAGTCTTGCGCACCTTTCCGCCTCCGCGGCAGGCATGACAAGGATGTTCATTGATTTCTCCGGAGCCCTGGCACATGTCGCAGGGCTGTACATTCATAAATTGACCAAAAGGAGTCCTTTGCGCCGTCCTGACTTCCCCTGAACCACTGCACTTAGGGCAGGTTTTTTTTGAGGTGCCTTTCTCAGCACCTGTTCCTGAGCATTGATCGCAGTCGGTGTTTTTTGTAACCTGAATTTCCTTTTTTGCACCAAAGGCTGCATCCATAAAACTGATAGTCATCCTTTGCTGTATATCCCGGCCTTTTTTAGGACCGTTTCTCCGGCTTGTGGCCTGGCCACCGCCTCCGCCAAATATTCCTCCGAATAAATCGCCGAAAATATCTTCGAAGCCGCCACCTCCGCCGCCGCTGAAGCCGCCGCCTCCGCCACCACCAAAGCCTCCGTAACCGGCATTGGGATCTACGCCAGCATGGCCAAACCTGTCATATTTATCCTTCTTCTGAGAATCTGAAAGGATTTCATAGGCTTCATTGACTTCTTTGAACTTATCCTCGGAGGCTTTATTGCCTTGGTTTTTATCAGGATGATGCTCCATCGCCTTTTTTCTGAAAGCTTTCTTGATCTCAGCTTCTGTTGCACCCTTTTTGATGCCTAGGACCTCATAATAATCCCTTTTATCTTGTGCCATTTTAAACTCCCATCAATTCTGCTGAGTAAAGCCCAAAACCTGTCCTGCATTTCTGCAGTACAGGTTTTAAGTATTTACTGTTTCGCTATTTTTTGTCTTCCTTTTCATCTACAACTTCATAATCTGCATCGACCACATTATCTCCACCCGGACCCGGCTGAGATTCCTCAGCGGGAGCTTCCTGAGAAGATGCTGATTCCCCTGCCTGGGCTTTCTGTGCCTTTTCATAGAGTTTTGTCGATATGATATGAAATTCTGCAGTAAGGGTCTCTGTTTTCGCCTTTATATCTTCAATATCATTTCCGCCAAGCGCACTTGAAAGTGCTTCTTTTGCATCAATTATTTTAGTCTTTTCTTCCGGGCTCAAACTGTCATCGATTTCCTTGAGAGACTTTTCCGTTTCATAAACTAAAGTCTCCGCAGTATTTCTGACTTCTACTTCTTCTTTTTTCTTTCTATCCTCTTCCGCAAACTGTTCGGCTTCTTTGACCTTTTGTTTGATTTCAGCTTCTGAAAGCTTGGTGGAAGAAGTGATTGTAATTCTCTGTTCTTTTCCTGTTCCCATATCCTTAGCACTGACGTTTACGATTCCGTTGGCATCGATATCAAAACTGACCTCGATTTGCGGAACACCTCTTGGTGCCATGGGGATCCCGGATAATTGGAATCTGCCTAAGGTAATATTACCGGCGGCCATTTCTCTTTCTCCCTGTAATACGTGAATATCGACTGCCGTCTGGCTATCCGCGGCTGTAGAGAAAATTTGGCTTTTTTTGGTTGGGATAGTGGTATTTCTTTCAATCAGTCTGGTTGCAACGCCGCCTAAGGTCTCAATGCTTAGTGAAAGCGGTGTGACGTCCAGAAGCAATACGTCTGTAACTTCTCCTGTAAGTACGCCAGCCTGTATGGCTGCACCAATAGCAACACACTCGTCCGGATTAACACCCTTGAATGGTTCTTTGCCTGTTACTTTTTTGACAGTATCCTGAACAGCCGGGATTCTGGTAGATCCACCTACAAGGATAACTCTGGCCAAATCGCTGCTTGTAACCCCTGCATCCGACATAGCTTTTTTCATTGGCTCGATGGTTGCTGTCACAAGATGGCCGGTAAGCTGGTCAAATTTCGCCCTGGTAATATCGATGTTCAGATGAAGCGGTCCGTCAGCATTAACTGAAATAAAGGGCAGATTAACGTTGGTTGACTGGGACGCTGAAAGCTCTTTCTTTGCCTTTTCTGCTGCTTCTTTAAGCCTTTGATGGGCCATCTTATCTTTTCTGAGATCCACGCCAAATTCCTTGGCGAAATTGTCGGCCATAAAATTCATCATCACATCATCAAAGTCGTCGCCTCCAAGCTTATTATTGCCGCTGGTCGCAAGCACTTCAAATACCCCGTCTCCGAGCTCAAGAACAGATACATCGAAAGTGCCGCCCCCAAGATCATAA
>JBBRXH010000234.1:0-2533 GCA_038248565.1 Peptostreptococcales bacterium
CATCCGAGATACCGACTTTGCCGATATCGTGGAATTGGGCGAATAACAGAATATTGTTGATCACTTCAGGTTTAAAGTGTAAAGAAGCTGCCATTTTCTGCATGTTTTCCTGCATTCTGTCTCCATGGCCTTCAGTGATAAAATCTCTTTCGGCCAGCATGCTGGAAAGCAGGTCTATACTGTAGCTTCTGACACTCTGGCGGTGATGAAGTTTATCCCTATACATAAAGTCATCGGCTTCAATCAGCACGCCTTCAATACTTGAGTGATTCTGACGGGCAATGCTGTATCCGATGGAAATACTTATTGGCACGACCATATCGCCATGGTTGACTTCACTGATTGCCTGAACTATTTTTTCAATATAGTCAAGCACCTCATTATTGGATGTATCAGATATGATAATCGCAAATTCGTCCCCGCCTATCCTGGAAACCAGTCCTCTGGCTGCGAAGCACTCAGTCAGGATCTCTCCTACAGTTCTCAGATACCCATCACCGGCCTGATGCCCCATGGTATCATTGACCAGCTTCAACCCATCTATGTCACACATGACGATACCGGTATTCGGATCTCCCTCATCTTCAATTCTCGAGATTTCTCTTTCAAAAAATGTTCTGTTGTATAAGCCGGTTACAGGATCATGGATGCTCATTTCATGAAGCCGCTCTTCCGCCTTCTTTTCTTCGGAAATATTGCGGACGATACATAAGATCAGATTCTCATCAATCAGAACATAGCGCGCCTCATAATACTCTACGCTCCCCTGATTATCCAAAGCGTAGTCCAGTTCCTGCATGCGGTTCTCTGAAATCAGCAAATCAATTTTTTCCATACTCTTCAAAGCCACTTCAGGCGGCATGACTTCATATAAACTTTTCCCGATGAACTGCTCCCTTGGATGGTAGAGTTTTCCCTGAGACTCCTCGGACATATAATCCAGGAAGATACCTTTTTCGTTTAATAGAAAAACTAAATCCGGTATCGACGAGATGACGCCATTAAGCTTTTTGTTGCTTTGCTCGAAGGCTTTAACAGCTGCCATAATTTCTTTAGTTTTATGTTTTACGGTTCTGGTCAGGCTCCTGTTCCAAATGAATAGGAGCAGTAAACCCAGGATTATTACAGCACCGAAAATGGCCAGAATCTTAAGAACATCTTCTGTATTCGCGCTGGTTTTGCCATACCAGCGTTTCAATATTGCCTTATGCTCACTTTGGCTGATTTCCGAAAATCCGTTTTCGACAAGCTTCAGTATCTCGGTATTGCCTTTCGCAACTGCTCTATGAAACTGACCTGTATAGAGAGGCTCTGTAAAATTATATTCTCTATTGATGCCATATTTGTAGAGAAAATACAATACAGCAGGTTCATCAGCCACGAAGGTGACGACATCTCCCGCCTTGGCTGCTAAAATAAGTTTTTCATAACTGTCATATTCCACCAGGCTACTTACACCCTTTGATTTAAGGTAGTCTATAGCCGCATCTCCACTTTTAACCCCAACCTTAAACCCGGACAGTGATTCTGCATCAGTGATGCCACTGATGGTATTGCGAAAAAATATGGGCACACCGATATCCGTATAAGGAGCAGAGAAATCCAGGTACTTTTCCCGCTCAGGATTCTGGAAAATAGTATCGATGACGTCATACTTTCCCTCCTTCATTTCGCTTATTGCTTTATTCCAGTCTTTTGCAACGAGGTTGACTTTAACTCCGGTCCTCTTTTCCCAAAGAGCCCATTCGTCCACAAGAATACCCTGAAGGTGTCCCGCGCTGTCCCTAAATGTGAAAGGTGGATAATTGTCATCCATAACCACATTGATGGATGAAATGGAAGCAGCGTTGATACTTATGGGGATGATGAGCAAAATTAAAACCAGCCCAACACTTAATACTTTAGAAAGTCTTTTATAAAATATTGTTGCAAGACCCAACTGGATTATAGCGACCAAAGCACCTTCAACCACAAGCATCAGCGCATAAAGCAGCGTTCTGCCTCCCAATACCTTAAGCATGATGGCATTGATATGGGTCAGGAAAAAATAATCGGTCAGCATGATTGATAGCCAGAAGCTCGTGCTGATTGCAGCCATAAGAATCAGGGCAGATAAAACTGCCGGTGTTTTTCTCCTGCGCAGAATAATCAATAGATAGGATATCAGACAATAAAACACTGCGAAAAACAGCTGTACTTTAAACAGAATAAAGCAGAGTATGATCAGAGCTGAATAGACCGTTAGGATCTCTTTAGCCTTAAGATTGATTGATCCCAGGTACAATATCAGCGGTACCAATAGCGCGTTCAGAATATTTGTTGTACCCTTGAACAGAAAAAAAGCTACCATAATTAAGGCAAGGGATAAAGCTCCCTGGGCAATCATCTTAGTTCTAACTGCACTCACCTCCTGATCAGTGGATTTAAATAAAGCTCTTCGAGTTTGGCCTCGGGCATTTCGTGCATGGCGATGGCCATGGCGCCGTTGAGGAGGGCGTCGGGCGATTCGAGAGAGTTGAGCTGACGGGACAGC
>JBBRXH010000235.1:0-2525 GCA_038248565.1 Peptostreptococcales bacterium
ATCATAGCTGAATACAATCCTTTTCATAATGGGCACAGTTACCATCTTAAAGAGTCATTAAGAAAGGCTGATACAAACTACAGCGTCGCAGTGATGAGCGGTAACTTTCTGCAGAGAGGCGAGCCCGCGCTCTATGATAAATGGACCAGAGCAGAAATAGCTGTTAAGAATGGTATCGATCTGGTCATTGAAATCCCTTTTGCTTTTGCGTGCAATAATGCAGAGCATTTTGCCAAGGGCGCAGTTGGGATATTAAATGGTCTAGGCTGTATAACCCACTTATCATTTGGCAGCGAAGCAGGGGAGATTAGCCAGTTAAAAAAAGCTGCTGATTTGCTCGCCGAAGAGAATACTCTTCTAAGTAGCTACATTAATGAAGAGACGGAAAAGGGTATAAACTTTCCTAAGGCGAGATATGAAGCCTTAAGCAGATTTGCTGGAAGGCATGTTGCCGAAGCTATCAAAGACCCGAATAATATTTTGGCTGTTGAATACCTTAAACAGTGCATCTTGTTAAAAAGCTCTTTAATTCCAATAACGGTTAAGCGTTTTGGTGCAGGCTACGATGACAAAGAATGGTCGGGCACGGTAGCAAGTGCAACTGCAATCAGACAAAAGATCTTGATCGAGGGTCTTTCGATTAAAAATGTATCCCAAGTGGTATCACCAATCACTTTGCAGACCATTCTCGAAAAATCGGACGTAGAACCTTTAGGATTTGATAATTTTTATGAACTCATCCTCTACAAAATTTTAACCAGCTCGACAGTGCAGCTCGAGCAGGTCTTTTCTGCCACGGAAGGTCTTGAGAATCGGCTTATTGCCAGTGCTAAAAAAAGCCAGGATGCTGAGTCTCTTATTAAAGCCATAAAAACAAAACGCTATACAAAAACGCGCATTCAGAGACTACTGATTCATACTATGCTGGGCTTGACAAAGGAAAAAATGTACTCTTTCTCCACTGATATGAATTGCCTGTATGCCAGGGTACTGGCTTTAAATGAAAAGGGGGCCGAGATATTATCCAGGATAAAGAAAACTGAGTGTGCTACTATTCCCATAATTACAAATATCAATAAAGAGGCAGACAACTGTGAAGAAATTAAAAACCTCCTTGATATGGATATATTGGCTCAAGATATCTACAATTTAGCATGTAAGAAGATTATTTATAAAAACTCTGATCATGTCACAAAATTATATATTGAAAGAAAGCCCAAGTCGTAGCAGCAATAAAAAAACATTGATATAATCTCAAATTAACATATAATTTATTATGGTTCAAAATTTAAAATAGGAGGCAGTGAAAAATGAAAGTATTGGTAATCAACTGTGGAAGCTCATCATTGAAATATCAGGTTCTCGATATGGCAGATGAAAGCGTCCTCGCAATAGGGCTAATCGAAAGAATTGGAATCGAAGGTTCGGTTTTAAAACAGGAGAGAAAAGGATGCGATAAATATGTACTTGAAGTACCTATGAAAACCCATAAGGAAGCTATCGGCCATGTACTAGAAACTATAATTAATCCGGTCAATGGCGTACTTAAAAATATGGATGAAATTGCGGCTGTGGGCCATCGCGTTGTGCATGCCGGCGAAAAATACAGCGGCTCTGTCCTGATCAACGAGGACGTTATGGCTGCACTGGATGAATGTACGGAACTGGCGCCTCTTCACAATCCTCCCAATATTCTGGGGATACGTGCCTGTCAGGAGCTTATGCCAAACACACCTATGGTTGGCGTATTCGATACCGCATTCCATCAGACTATGCCTAAAGAAGCATATATTTATGCAATCCCTTATGAGTATTACGAAAAATACGGCATTAGAAGGTATGGATTCCATGGGACAAGTCATAGATTTGTATCCGAAAGAGCTGCCGTTCTTCTCGGAAAGACGATAAAGGATACAAAAGTGATCACCTGCCATCTTGGAAATGGCGCCAGTGTCGCTGCCATAGACGGGGGAAAATGCATGGATACCAGCATGGGCTTCACGCCATTGGAAGGCCTTGTAATGGGAACGAGATCCGG
Organism: Peptostreptococcales bacterium; assembly: GCA_038248565.1. Classification (GTDB taxonomy): domain Bacteria; phylum Bacillota; class Clostridia; order Peptostreptococcales; family Anaerovoracaceae; genus JBBRXH01. The sequence goes on from JBBRXH010000235.1 coordinate 2,039, forward strand.
TGATATCGACCCGGCAATCATTTCCTTCATTAAAGATAAGGAAGGCCTTACAGTCAACGAGGTAACCAATATTTTAAATAAGAAATCAGGTGTTCTGGGAATTTCCGGAGTCAGCAATGATTTTAGAGATATAGAAGAAGCGGCAAAAAATGGCAATGAAAGGGCGCAGCTTGCGCTGGATGTATTCGCACTAAAGGTAAAGTCTTATATCGGGGCTTATTTGGCAGAGTTAAACGGAGCTGATGCTATTGTATTTACAGCCGGCGTCGGAGAAAATGGAATCGACGCAAGACTAAATATTTGTCGTGATCTTGAAAACCTTGGCATTAAATTGGACACAGTCAGAAACAAGGTCAGAGGTAAGGAAACAGAAATCAGCGCTGAGGATTCCAAGATAAAAGTTTTCCTGATTCCAACCAACGAAGAACTTGTTATTGCAAGAGATACCGTTGAAATCATAAGCAAACTTCATTAAAAAAATATTGAC
>JBBRXH010000236.1:0-2498 GCA_038248565.1 Peptostreptococcales bacterium
AGCCCAAATAATCTCCGAGCCATCCGGACATGGGTACAACAACGCCAAGAACCAGCATATAGATTGTAAGGACCCACTCAATGCTGTCCGAGGTTACACCAAAAGCATTCATCATAGAGGGAATGGCCACATTGACTATGCTGGAGTCCAGCATGGCCATAAATCCGCCTATAAGCAGGACCGGCAGGGTTGCCCAAAGGGAAACTTTTAAATCCACGCCATTTGACTGATGCAGCTTGGCCTGTTTGTCCTTTTTCAGGGTTTTTTCTATATTTTCCATACTTTATTTTACCTTTTTCTCAGCCAAAATATTTTCAAGGTACTTAAGCTTCTGTAGCAGATCTTCTGCAAAGCCAGGTTCTGTTTCTTCTAAAACCTGCTGCAGGTACTGGGTAACAGGATTTCCGTCATCCACGGGCGGATGGATTTTTTCCTTGACTTTGATGGTTACAATCCTGCGGTCTTCTTTACCACGTTCCCGTTGGACAAAATCCTTTTCAACCAGCCTATCCATAATGCCGGTGAAGGTGCTGGCCGGAATACCCATTTCTTTGGCAAGCTCACTGATTTTCTCGTTTTCAGCTCCGTGCTTAAGTCTATAAAGCACCATCACTTCAATAGGCGTTAGTCCTTGAGATATAAACCCTTTGCTAATTTGGGCAAAGAGCATTTTTTTGATATGAAATAAAGATTTTAAGAGTTCACTTTCTCTCGACATATACAAACCCTCCATAAAATAATATGTAGCCTGTAAATATACTTAATAAACAACTATTTCGTCACCGAATATTTCGGTTTCGAATTATTATCATATTCAATACTATAGCACCTGAAAACATAATGTCAATAGTTCAAAAAAATAGGGCCCCTATCTTTCAATAGAGGCCCTCTGTTCTTTATTTTTTGTTTACTTCGCCATTTTACTTTTTAATTCATCCGCCTCTTTGACAATCGCCACAGATGCGCTGGCACCGATCCTATCGGCCCCTGCTTTGATCATCTCAAGGGCGGTCTTTAAATCTCTGATACCTCCGGATGCCTTGACCTGAACAGTGCTTCCCACGGTTTTCTTCATTAAAGCCACATGCTCGGGCGTCGCCCCGGACGTCGAGAAGCCAGTGGAGGTTTTGACAAAGGCAGCTCCTGCATTCTTAGCCAGCAGGCAGGCTTCAACGATTTCTTCGTCGCTCAAAAGACAGGTCTCCAGAATAACCTTAACCTGTGCTTTATCTTCGCAGGCTTCAACAACGGCGATAATATCCGTCAGCACATAATTAATCCTGCCTTCTCTCATCGCCCCAATATGAATGACCATATCTATCTCATTTGCCCCATTTTCGATGGCGTTACGCGTTTCAAATACTTTAGCGGCGGTTGTGCAGGCACCCAGTGGGAATCCTACAACAGATGCAATTTTAACAGTACTGCCTGCCAGTTCTCTTTTCGCCAAGGCCACATAAGAAGAATTTATACAAACGGCAAAAAAACCTGAGTCCTTTGCTTCTTTGCATAACTTTTTAACATCCGCTTCGGATGCTTCCGGCTTCAAAATGGTATGATCAAAATATTGGCTTAATTCTTTCATTTTATGATCTCTCCCATCGAACCTGTTGAAAGGCCGGCTGCATTGCCTTCATCAGTGTCAAGGTGACACTCCCCTGCGTAATTGACGTTTACCCTTATGAGTACTTTTTCGAAAACAGCAGCTCTGGGTCCTTCAAATTTAAGGCTGACAAACTCTTTGTCTTTTACTCCGGCATCCTTAGCTTCCTGCTCTGTCAGATGGATATGCCTCAGGGCAACTATGACACCTTCCTTAAGATCAATTTCTCCAGCCGGACCCACAAGCCTTGCACCAGGGCTTCCGGCTACATCGCCGGATTCTCGGATTGGCGCATTGATGCCAATTGATCTGGCATCTGTCATGGAAAGTTCGATCTGCGTATTGGGGCGGACAGGTCCCAGGATTCTCATTCCCTTGAGACTGCCTTTGGATCCAATGATATCCACCTTTTCTTCGCAGGCATACTGACCGGGCTGACCGAGCTCCTTGAAAACAGTAAGCTCATGGCCTTTGCCAAAAAGAGCCTCCAGGTCTGCCTGTGAAACGTGTAAATGTTTGTTTGAAATTCCCACTATTATTTTATAACCCATTTTATCTTCCTCCGATTGCTATTTGCTGATCCTGTGCGTCTGATACGCAGGATCTGCTGTAATTAAACTATACATCGTTTGCGTGCTATTTTCAATAATCTTATGCGAGGTATCCTTTATTCATTTTCAACAAGACATGTGATATAGGGCAGATTGCGGTATTTCTCCTGAAAATCGAGGCCGTAACCCACAATGAATTTGTTTCCGATGACAAAGCCCACGTAGTCAGCAGCGATATCCGCTTCTCTGCGTTCCGGTTTATCAAGCAAGGTGCAAATTTTTAGTGTTTTAGGCTTTCTGCCCATTAAATAATCTCTTAAGTAATGCAAAGTCAGTCCGGAATC
>JBBRXH010000237.1:0-2487 GCA_038248565.1 Peptostreptococcales bacterium
GAGCAACAGTAGTGGGAGCAACAGTAGTGGGAGCAACAGTAGTGGGAGCAACAGTAGTGGGAGCAAAAACGGGATAGGAACACACTGAACCGTACTATATATTTTGTAGTATATTTAGTCACCCAAATATTTTACCCGTACAGGCTTATGCGTTTTTGCAGACTCTAAAATTGCGAGAATAGCCAGTGAAGTATTTGCGGCATCCAAAGGCGTTATTAAAAAAGGCTTATCATAAATTAAACAATCTACAAAATGGCGAATGCTCTGATAGGCAAAACCCATTGGCTTACCATGTATGAAATGATTCACCAAAGTGTCAGGATGATCAGCGATTGTGTCAGTAAAACGCTCAATCATCGTATTGTTTGTAAGGTCTAAGTTAAACATTCCTTTTGTGCCGGTGATGTTAAATTTTATATCATTGATATTCGGATGAGCGTTGGGCGTTATCCAACCATTTTCCATGGTGGCTATGCCACCTTTTTTAAATTCTAGTATTGTCTGAAAAATATCTTCCGTATCTATACCTTCAGCAGCAAGTACACCTTTTCGTGATACAGAATATACGCTTTCTACTTCGTCGCTGAAGAACCACCGCAGTGTGTCTAAACTGTGTGTTCCCAAAAACCAGAGGATAGAAGATTTGGCTGCCCATGGAAGCATGTCAGTAGCTACCCATTTTTTATCGTTTAGACGAAAATATGCACTAATGGGATGCCCGATTTCGCCATTATCCAAAGCTTCTTTTGCGACAGCAAAAGGAGGATTGAATCGATTGTGAAGATCAACCATCACACGAACGCCCGAATGGGAAATGGCGTTCATAATATCTTCTACATCTTTCCGTGTGGTGGCTATCGGTTTTTCGATGAGCATATGTTTTCCTGCTATAGCACAGTCTACTGCTATGTCCCGGTGTAAAAAATCAGGTGTGACGATAGATACGGCATCAAAGGGACAATTTTTTAGCATTTCTTTATGATCTGCATAAACATGATTACCGGGAATATTATATTTTGCGGCTAGAGCTTGCGCTTTTGCCAGGTTTGAGTCGCAGATGCCTGTAAGCGTAACTGCCTCATATTCGCTTAGTATCGCTGCATGTGTCGCTCCCCATGTTCCTGCCCCGATAATAGCTACATTTATTTTTGACATAACAATCACCCTTTCTTCAATTTTTGCATTAAACTTAACACTAAAAATATATCGTATCAGTATCCTGCCTTTGACAGCTGAAAGTGTACCCTTTGTCAAGGATAGTTTGGGTTATAAAGTCTCCGTTCTAGTCATTTTACAGGTTCAGCATAACCGCTTCATTCGTATTATAGGAGCGAGCAGCAGAATCCAGCAAATTCATTACTTCAAGGGCATCCGCCATTGAAGCGCTTGTCTCACCGGATTGAAAAAAATGATGAATTTCCTGAAGCTGCTCTGTGTAAATCATGGCGTTATCTACGATATAGGATTGATTTTTATCTTTTGCTTTGAGTGAGCCGCCATATACGTAAGCACCGACCGTCAATTCCACAATGCCTCTTCTATTCTCGGGATACGTTACGATAACAATGGCACCGGCTTGATCTTTTCTTGTATCCACTCTAATTGCACCTTGTCCCATCGCTCTTTGGAGCATCTCAAAACAATGCACACCATACCAAACAATACCGCTTCCTACCGGTGGAACCCCAAGGGGGCCATAGCAGTACGCTTGTACAGGATTTGACACTTCCTTACATGCGTCTACTAAAGCCTTGGAATACCGTAAAGAGGAAGCGGAAATCACCTTTATATTTTTTTCTTTTGCGAGATCATATATCCTTTTTCCATTTTTATAGGTATCGGCCAAGGGCTTATCCAGGAAAACAGGTTTATTAAGATTGGCACACTTCATAAAATAGTCAAGGTGATAAGCAGGGTCGTTCACTTCCAACATAATGGCATCACAATCTGCGACGGCTTCATCAAAATTCTCTGTTACCTTCACGCCCCATAACTCTAGTTGCTGCTGACGTTTATCCAAAATATTATCATCGGTAAAAGCTGTCTTAAACCTTAAGCAGGTCACTGCCTTCATCCCATCCACCTTTGATTCTACCGGGCAATCCGGTGCTTGCATGCGGCGCGTAAATTCTATCGAATGACTTGTATCAAGGCCTATTATGGCAACTTTCATGTCTGTTTGCATATTGAACACATCTCCTCTAATTCGTTCATGGCAACCCTTAAATCATATCTATATCTTTTAGAAAGAACTCCTGAGAAAGCGGATTTTGTCTATGGCATTCCTCTATCACGGCAATCTGCTGCCGCACCTGCTGCGGTGTAACCTCAAGGGGCACACCATCGACAAGGGTATTATACAACATGTCATAAAACATCCTGGATATGGTCTGAAAGAGATCATTTTGATTTTCAGGAACATCCCAGCTTTCTTCATACCACTTTAACTCCTCTACCGGGTATGCAGGATCTCCATTGGTTTTCATA
>JBBRXH010000238.1:0-2456 GCA_038248565.1 Peptostreptococcales bacterium
AAATATGCCTCGGTAGGTGAGGTTACTATAAGGATACGGATTGCTGCCGTGAAAGGATGGAGACACCCTGAACTGGTCAGCAGGTTTTGCCGAAGAAACAAGGCATAACCTAATGCAATTACATCGCCTTACAGTGCCAAAGCTTGAACGGGAGCAATGGGGATTTTATATGCCTTCGCTTTCGGTCAGGACCGGGCGAAGGTTTTTGCGCACCTAACCTCATTTTTGCTAAAAAATGTCTGGTAGGCGCCATACAGGAATTCGCCGCCTTCAGGCGGAAAGGAATTCTTCAGTTGCGCACCTAACCTCATTTTTGCTAAAAAATGTCTGGTAGGCGCCATACAGGAATTCGATAGACATCAGTTTAATAACGAAAGGAGACCCGAAATGGACGCGGACGCGGATAGTAGAAGCGATAAATCAATGCAGTTTCGATAGGATGATTTAATGAAATCGACATCTGGTTTTATTAAATCATCCTACCGGAAAAGAAGGAGGGTGAGCGCCATGACCCATGTAAGCACTTTTTATTTCAGTCGCATCGTCGGCAGAAAAATTGTCAATGACTTTGGCATTAAAGTAGGCAGAATCAAGGACCTGGTCGTCTTATTGGATAAAGATCTGGTTAGGCCAAAAATTATTGCTATTCAGGTTAAAACGAAGAGCACAATAAAAACCACGGATTTTACCAATTTTAAAATCGATAAAATCAAAGGGCAGTATGTCTTTAATTGTAATGATCTGATAGATATTGACATTGAGGATAAAGAGACTATGCTTCTGGGCAAGAATGTCATGGATCGCCAGCTTGTGGATATGGATGGCAGAAAGCTGGTCAGGGTCAATGATATTAGGCTTGCTATTCTAGCCGGAAACACCTATATGCTTGCTGTTGATGTGGGACTTCAGGGTCTTCTCAGACGTCTTGGCATAGCAAAACCTCTCATGCGTCTTCTGAAAATTTTCAAAGCCACAATTCATAGCCATCTGATCCTTTGGGAGGATGTGGAGACCGTTGACTACGGCCATGCCGGCATCAAGCTCACTAAGGACTATTCGAATCTTTCAAAATTGCACCCTTCAGATTTGGCTGATATTATACAAGAACTGGACAAAAATACTCAATTCGCTATCTTTTCGTCCCTGGATCAGGAAAAGGCAGCCGATGTACTTGAGGAACTGGAACCGAGCGTTCAAAAGACCATGATTGAGAGTATGACTTTGGATAAGGCTGCTGATCTTCTGGAAATGATGCCAGCCGACGAAGTTGCTGACCTTCTGGAGGAACTGAGAGATGAGCAGGCTGAGGCATTGCTGGCTGAAATGGAGGACGAAGCATCCGATGAAGTCAGGGAACTGATGGATTACCCGGATCACTCCATAGGAAGCATTATGACTACGGATTATATCTCTTTCAATGAAAGCAACACTGTTGAAGAAACCATTGCAGAACTGAGAAGGCTCAGCCCGGAAGCAGAAGATATCTATTATCTCTATATAGTCAATGAAACCGAAAAGCTTTTGGGAACGGTCTCTCTTCGGGATATCATTGTGGCCGATCCAAAGACCAGACTTAGCGAAATCATGAATAGAAATATAATCTCTGTAGAAGATACGGACAAAATGGATTCCATCAATGAAATTATCTCGAAGTACAGCCTGATGGCGGTGCCCGTAGTGGATGAAGATGAGGCTATGGTAGGCGTGGTGGTTATCAACGACGTCGTGTTCAACCTGCTGAAATCAAGAAGAAAGAGATTATAGGAGGTGAGCCATGACCGAAACAATTAAGAGAAAGGGATTTGTTAAGAACTTCCTGTTTTTTCTCGCGATTCTTGGACCAGGTATTATTACCGGCAGCGTAGACAATGATGCCGGAGGGATCACCACCTACTCGGCAGCTGCAGCTACCTATGGCTACGATTTGCTTTGGACGCTTATTCCGGCATTTGTCGTGCTTTTTGTTGTACAGGAAATGAATGCCCGCATGGGTATTGTCACCGGCAAGGGACTTGCAGACCTGATCCGCGAAACTGCAGGTGTAAAGATCACTTTTTTCATGTCGATAGCACTCCTATTAGCGAATATTTCCAACGTAACCACAGAATTCGCAGGGGTTGCAGGAAGTATGGAAATATTTGGCGTTACCAAATACATCTCGGTTCCCATTATAGCCGTGGCCGTTTGGTTCTTGGTCGTTAAAGGGAATTATAAGATCACAGAACGCATTTTCCTCATATTCAGCGTAGCACTTTTGTCCTATATAGTCGCTGCTCTACTTGGTCATCCAAACTGGGCCGAAGTTGGGAGCGCTATGATCCGACCCAAAATGCAGTACCGCCCAGCGTGTCCGATCGCAGCGTCAGCACCACGCTGACGGGTGACGCCGGGTCGGCGGCGGCCTGCAGCAGCAGCTTGACAAACGCGCTGGCCTCGTCGGCGTCCGCCATGCGCTT
>JBBRXH010000239.1:0-2452 GCA_038248565.1 Peptostreptococcales bacterium
GATATCAATTTTAACACCAGTTTCGTCTATGATTCTGTTAATCGTCTTGCCTCCAGGGCCAATGACCGTTCTGATCTTATCAGGATCAATCATCATCGAAATGATTCTGGGCGCATAAGGAGACATTTCCGCTCTCGGTGCATCAAGTTCTTCCATCATTTTACCCATGATATGCATTCTGCCTTCCTGGGCCTGGGATAAAGCGCTTCTTAGGATTTCTCTATTAAGTCCGTGTACTTTGATATCCATTTGAATTGCTGTAATACCTTTTGCTGTTCCTGCTACTTTAAAATCCATGTCGCCAAGAAAATCTTCCATGCCCTGAATATCACTTAGAATGGCGATTTTATCATCCTTTTGAATCAGTCCCATGGCAATGCCGGCAACTGGTGATTTAATCGGTACGCCAGCATCCATTAAAGCCAATGTACTCCCACAGACGGATGCCTGGGATGTACTGCCATTAGATGCAAGGACTTCAGATACAAGACGGATCGCATAAGGAAAATCTTCAACAGATGGAAGAACAGGCAGCAAAGCACGTTCAGCAAGGGCTCCGTGGCCTATCTCTCTTCTGCCGGGTCCCCTTGAGGATTTGGCTTCTCCAACGCTGTAGGATGGGAAGTTATAGTGATGCATATATCTTTTTTCTGTTTCTTCAGAGATGCCATCCAGCCTCTGAGCGTCTCCCATTGGACCTAAGGTAGCGATAGTAAGGACCTGAGTCTGTCCTCTGGTAAATAGTCCAGTTCCATGGGTTCTTGGTAAAACGCCTGCTTCACACCAAATCGGTCTGATTTCCGTTGTCTTTCTATTATCAGGTCTGATCCCTTCATTGATGATGAGATCCCTGACCTGCTCCTTTGTTATGCTGTATAAAACTGCGTTAATATCTTTTTTGTTATCCGGATAAACTGCGGCGAAATAGGCTTTCGTTTCTTTTTCAACAGCTGCCATATTTTCAAGCCTTTCCTGCTTGTCAAAGGTCTGAATGGCGGCTCTCATCTTGCTGTTTGCAAAGTCTTTTACCGCGGCATCAATATCCGCCGGGACCTTGATTAAAGTCACTTCTCTTTTTGGCTTCCCAACTTCTGAAGCTATTCCTTCGATGAATGCAACTATTTTCTTTATCTCTTCATGGGCAAACATAATCGCATCAAGCATCACTTCTTCTGAGATTTCGTCTGCGCCTGCTTCAACCATCATGATGGCATCTTTAGTCCCGGAGACTACTAAATGAAGCTCACTCGCTTCTCTTTGTGCTAAAGTTGGGTTTACTATGAACTCTCCGTTTATTCTTCCAACCAGTACAGAACCAGTTGGCCCTTCAAATGGAATGTCCGATATGCAAAGCGCCGCTGAGGATCCAATCATTGCAACAATTTCAGGTGAACAGTCTAAATCAACACACATAACAGTTGCAACTAAAACCACATCATTATAAAAACCTTTTGGGAAGAGTGGTCTAATGGGTCTGTCTATCAATCTTGAGCTAAGAATAGCCTTTTCGGATGGTCTTGACTCTCTCTTGATATAACCGCCCGGTATCTTGCCTGCTGAGTACATTTTTTCTTCATAGTCAACGCTTAGTGGGAAAAAGTCAATGTCAGCTCTTGGTTCGCTTGAAGCAACCACAGCCACGAGAACATTCGTATCGCCGTATTTGACGAATACGGAACCACTGGCCAGTTGCGCCATCTTGCCAACTTCAATTTCCAGGATTCTGCCTCCGATTTCTGTTTTAAATACCTTATAGTCTGTGAATCTCATTATCAACTTACCTCCTGATAATTTTATCTTGATCGATTATTCTTGGCCTTATGCCTTCTACACCATGCACAGCATAGCGTTTTATAAAATTAAAGCGGGGAATTTCCCCCGCCTAATTTTTGCTTTATTTTCTCAATCCGAGACGAGAAATTACTTCTCTATATCTTTCAATGTTCTTATTCTTCAGATAGTTCAGGAGATTTCTTCTCTGCCCTACCATTTTTAAGAGGCCTCTTCTTGAGTGATGATCTTTTTTATGGATTTTTAAATGCTCATTCAAATCATTGATTCTAAATGTTAGAATAGCGACCTGAACTTCCGGAGAACCTGTATCTCCTTCATGAGTTTTGTAAGCGTCAATAATTTCGGTTTTCTTTTCCTGTGTAATCATCTTAATTTCTCCTTATTTCTTTAATGCCTTAAGCCGGGAATTGCGTCGGAGTGTCGCAGATCGCAGCAAAAGGTTGTACTGATGACGTTTTATAATAACATCAATATTATGGTTTGTAAAGGAATAATTATTTGTGGAATTCCTTAGCTGTGTAGGATTACAATACATGTGTTACACCAGTCCAAAAATTGAAACGGAAAACTTCCAATTGTGTTAAGGTTAATTTACCACAACCAATCTTTTCACAAAGAAGGAGGCTTTCCGTATGGCAAGTATAACACAGGATATGAA
>JBBRXH010000240.1:0-2433 GCA_038248565.1 Peptostreptococcales bacterium
ATCGGTGTCGATATTAACTTTGCAGACGCCGTATTTGGCTGCTGTTCTGATCATTTCCTCTGGCACTCCACGGGAGCCCGGGATATTTCCGCCGTATTTATTGCATCTATCTACAAATTCACTAAGAACTGAGGAGGCACCATGAAGAACCAGCGGGGTATTCGGCAGTAAGGCCGAAATCTGCTCTAGTCTTTCGAAATCCAGCCAAGGCTCACCCTTGAATTTATAGGCACCGTGACTCGTTCCGATGGAGATAGCCAGGGACTCGACGCCGGTTTTGGCGACGAATTCTGCTGCTTCGTCTGGGTGGGTGAAGGTAGCATCTCTGGCGTCTACATTGACGGCATCTTCGATACCGGCCAGCTTGCCCAGTTCGGCTTCAACCACAACGCCCTTTGAATGGGCATACTCGACGACTTGCTTGGTAACTCTGATATTCTCCTCAAAGCTATGCTTTGAACCATCGATCATGACAGAGGTAAAACCGTCGTCCACACATTTTTTGCAGATTTCAAAATCATCACCATGATCCAGATGGAGCACGATATCAAGACCTGAATCTGCCATGGCAGCTTCTACAAGCTTAACCAGATAAATTGGTTTAGCGTATTTTCTTGCACCTGCGGAAACCTGAAGTATAAAAGGAGCCTGCTCAGCTTTGGCAGCCTCCACGATTGCCTGAATGATTTCCATGTTGTTCACATTAAACGCGCCAACTGCGTAATCGCTTTTCAGTGCTTTTGCAAACATGTCCTTTGTTGTAATAAATGCCATTAAAAAAACCTCCTCGTTTCGCGTATTTCTTTTGGATAAAGTATACAACAAAATTCAGAGGTTTGCATCCAAAAGTATAAAGTTTTCTTATTTTGCTATGATCGCTACAATTTGGGCCGGAGTTGAGCCGGTCGGAATCTTGAAAGTGCCAGCTTTAAGCTTTGTTTCCGCTGCTGCCGCTGTTAAGGCGCTAAAAAAGTCAGACTTTTGTGTAATCAGCCCATTGGTGATGAGTATCCCGGCGATGGCATTGCCGGTAGAACCTGATGGAATAGTAATGGTCACGGTCTGTCCGGCAGCCGGAGGATTTGTCACAGGCGGCGTAACGACAGGTGGCGCTACGACGGGAGGTGTAATGACGACAGGCGGGGCCGGATCGGTAACAGCCGGCGGATTGGGTTCAGTAGCTTCCGGCGCTGCTGGGTCTGCTCCTGGGGCTGCAGGATCTGTAGTGCCGACGCCCTGCTCCTGAGCCTGAGCGAGCATAGTCTCCGGATAAGCCATGATGGCGTTGATGCGGCCCGTTATAATAAAAGTCGCCAGTACAATAATCACCAAAGCGATGACGATATCATTTTTGTCATATATAAAGTTTTTAAATTTTTCCATTTTATAAACCCTTTCCATTCTGCGCATTCATAACTTTTTATTTCTCTTTTAGTAAATTATACTACATACTACCAAGCATAACCACGATTGGTTTATTAAAATTGAATTACAGTGTGCATTTACCCTAAAATTGTAGTATAATTCATTTCACAGGTCTTCCAAAAAGACCGGTCCAGAGGTGGGAAACAGCATGCTTGAATTTATAATAGGTGAAAACGAAGAGAACCAGCGACTGGATAAATTTCTCAAGAAATATTTAAAGGGCGCGCCTCTGAGCTATATCTATAAGCTGATCAGAAAAGACGTCAAAGTCAACAACAAACGTGTCGCCATCGAAACGATCCTGGCCGTCGGCGATGAAATAAAGCTTTATATCACTGCTGAAGAAGTGGATGCCTATAGACAGAAGAAGCTGCTTTACAATAAAGCCAAAAGACAATTTGGTATCGCTTATGAGGATGACAACCTGATTATCGTTGAAAAACCAATGGGCCTTCTGACCCATGGGGATCAGACAGAGAAGAAGAACACCTTGGTGAATCAGGTTTGCGGCTACCTTGCAGAAAAGGGCGACTATAGTCCAGGCAAGGAGAAAACCTTCACACCGGCGGCAGTCAACAGGCTGGACCGCAATACTACTGGGCTGGTGGTATTTGGAAAGAATAATAAAACTGTCCAGTCACTGAACCAAATGATCCGCACAAAGAATTGCCTGAAAAAATATTATCTGTCCATTGTAGAGGGCGAGCTCAAAAATGAGCTTATTCTAAAAGATAAAATGGAAAAGGATAGCAGAACCAATACGGTAAAAATCGTAAGTCCTGACAGCGAGGATGGCAAGGACATGGAAACCATCGTCAGACCGCTGACATCGGGCCGCGGCTTCACCCTGGTAGAGATAGAGCTCGTTACGGGAAGGACCCATCAGATTCGCGTCCATCTGGCAGAAGCCGGATTCCCGGTAATTTGAGACACAAAATACGGCAGCCGGTTTGTCAATAAGACCATAGCAGCCAGATATGACCTGACCACCCAATTCCTTCACGCCTA
>JBBRXH010000241.1:0-2425 GCA_038248565.1 Peptostreptococcales bacterium
ACAAAGCTAAAAAGAAAAGAAAAAATCATGGCATTGCAAAGGTATATTTCATTAGAACTCAATAAAAATAAAATTGGTAAAATCTTTGATGTTATTATAGAAGCGCAATTAGAGGGAGAAAAAACTTTTGAAGGCAGAACCGCATTCGATGCCAGAGAAATAGATAATTCGGTTATTTTTACTTCAACCATTAATCATAAAACTGGTGAATTTGCCCGGGTTAAAATAACCGATGCTTTTGATTATGATTTGACTGGAGAGGAGATCACAGAATGAATTTACCCAATAAACTCACGCTGTTAAGAATCGCTTTAATACCAATATTTATAATCGTTTTAATGAACGGTTATTATGAAATATCAGCGGTAATATTTATTGTTGCATCATTAACAGATGCACTGGATGGCTATATCGCAAGAAAACATAGTCTGATCACAAATTTTGGAAAAATTATGGACCCTTTGGCCGATAAACTGCTGGTTACTGCAGCCTTTGTGTGCTTGGTTCAATTGGGCGATGTTGCTGCCTGGATGGTCATTATTATACTGGCTAGGGAATTAACGATTACCGGACTAAGAGCTGTTGCTGCCAGTGAAGGAATTGTTATCGCTGCAGCAAACTCAGGGAAACTCAAGACCATACTTCAGATGCTTTCCGTAGTCGCGCTACTTTTTAAAAATTATCCTTTTTCTCTTTGGCATATTCCTTTTGCAGATGCACTGCTTTGGGCGGCGGTTGTTATGACAATTGTATCCGGTGCAGAGTATATTATTAAAAACAAACAAATATTTTCAATGTAAGGTGGCGAATCAGATGAAATCAGCTATAATCAGTGTCGGAACAGAACTCCTTTTTGGTCAGATTACTAACACAAATACCGTATATCTTTCTCAGCAAATCAATGCGTTAGGAATTGATGTGCTATTTCATTATACGGTAGGAGATAATTCAGATAGGCTTGAAGAGACGCTAAAAACTGCCCTCGAAAAATGCGATCTTATTATTACGACGGGCGGGCTTGGCCCTACCCAGGACGATTTAACCAAGGAAGTCGTAGCTAAGGTCATGAACAACGACTTAATCCTGCATAAGCAATCTTTAGAACACATTGAGCACTTTTTCAATAAAATTAATAGGATAATGACCGAAAACAACATCAAACAGGCGTTCCTACCAAAAAATGCGGTTATTTTTGACAATGAAGCAGGCACAGCCCCCGGATTTGCATTGGAGGATCAGGGCAAAATTATCATCTGTCTTCCAGGACCGCCCAGAGAGATGGCCCATATGTTTTCAAAGAAAGTCCTGCCATTTCTGGAAGAAAAATCACAACATGTTATTTTCTATAGAATGTTGCGCATTTTTGGACTTGGCGAATCCGCCCTTGAGGATAAACTTAAAGATATTATTTCCGAGCAAACAGACCCTACTATTGCAACCTATGCAAAGGAAGGCGAAGTCGCTGTTCGTATAACCTCAAAACGCCAGGATCAAGGCGAAGCAAAGCAAGCCGTAGATGCGCTTATAGAGGTTATAAAAGAAAGAATAGGCGAATATATCTATAGCTATAATGACGAGGATCTGGTTGATGTGGTAACGAAGAAATTATTGAGTAGAGGAATCAGTATATCCTGTGCCGAGTCATGCACCGGAGGTTTGTTTTCTGCCTCGCTGACAGATATTCCTGGTATATCCAGCATTTTTGACAGAGGACTTGTGACCTACAGCAATAAGGCAAAGATCGATGAATTAGGCGTCAGCGAAGTGACCTTGGATAAATTCGGCGCTGTGAGTTTCGAAACAGCCCAGGAAATGCTGGATGGCCTTAAAAAAGTCACCGGCAGCAGATTGTGCGTAACTGTCACCGGTATTGCCGGCCCTGAAGGGGGTTCTGACGACAAGCCTGTAGGTCTGGTCTATATGAGCGCCATGCTTGATGATCAGAAGATTTGCAAAGAGTTTCGTATGCGCGCTATGAGCAGAGCTTGGAATAGGAACTATACCGTATTATTAATGCTGGATATGGTCAATAAGCTGCTTGATCAAAAAACTGACTAACTTTCATCACTGCTTATGTTATAAGATATAAAATATAAAATATTTATATGGTAAATATTTACATTATCTTTTAATCTGTTATAGTGTTAGCAGGGGGTAATTTTTAATAATTTCGTTAAAATGAGAAATTGTCTTATAAAAGGCTTGACTAAGAATTTAGAATGACTTATTATTGAACCATAAAGAACACATGTTCTTAATTTATGAAGGTGGTGTAACAATGGCAATCAATCAGGATGATAAAAATAAAGCACTTGAAGTAGCGATGCTACAAATACAAAAACAATTCGGAAAAGGCGCCATCATGAAACTGGGCAGCGGAGAAGCCAATATGAGTATCGGTTTTATTCCTACGGGTTCTGTAAGC
>JBBRXH010000242.1:0-2419 GCA_038248565.1 Peptostreptococcales bacterium
ATTTTGGACACAACTTATTCACAGCAAAAACTGGATTTGTTGCAGAACAGGCCTATATGCCAAAGGGATCTTTCTTTCAGGATGATATTGTTTTTCAAATGTCAAAAGATGGCGTATTCGAAAATAGCCGCGCATGGAATTTTAAGACTGGTGAAAAAGTTTCATTGGAAGACTGCAGAAGCGGATATCTGAAATCCACTCAAATTATCAATTCATCAGAGATTTATCTTATGAAAGATACACTTAGAGAAGTACTTCTGGAACAGCAAACAAATTAGGAGCAATCGGCTAATGCATGGCATTAAATCAGAATCCATGAAACCACTGCACCTACTGAAAATGCGGTTGCAAAACTCCCGGCCCAAATTAGGATAGCATCGAGAGGCTTGCGCTCTTTAAAAAGAACCATAATTGAAGCAATGCACGGGACGAATAGCGTAATCACAACAAGGGCGACAACTGTTTGAGCAGGAGTGAGTTGCCCTTTGGCTACCATGGATGAGAGACCGGCTGCACCAAAATCTCTTCTGATGATTCCCATTATAAAAACATTAGTAACTCCGGCAGGCAGCTGCAGGAGTTTTTCTGTTATTGGAGCAAAGAATTGACTGATTTTCTGGAAACTGTCCGTGAAATTGAGTATTGTGACTATAATAGAACCTAAAGCAAACATTGGTCCTGCTTCTACCAGGAAGTGCTTTGCTTTTAATGCTGTTTTTTTTAGGATGTTCATGGCGACAGGTATCCGAACAGGCGGAATGTCAATTAAAAGATCTGTAGATTGCCCGGGAAGCAGTTTGTTTAAAATCAAACCCAGGATCACGAAGACACCTAAAATTGCCGCTGTATAAATCAAAGAATAAAAAGGATTCAACGTCGCAGCGATGGCAATAATAACCCCGAATTGTGCTGAACAGGGGACTGCGATACAAAGCAGTATGGTGGCAATTATTCGCTCTCTCTTTGAACCAAGGATCCTGGTGGTGATGAGGGCCATAGTAACGCAGCCAAACCCTAATATCATTGGGATGACAGCTCTTCCATTTAAACCGACATAAGAGAACAGTCTATCCAGAAGCACAGCTATTCTAGGCATGAGGCCTGAGTCCTCCAAAATGGACATCAGAAAATAGAAGGCTATAACCAAAGGCAGCAGCAAGCCGAACAGATAGATGGGGACCATGGTCAAAAGTCCGTACTCTCCCACTAACAATCCACCGAAGAAACTTTCAGGATCCAGAAAACTTCCTGTGACACCTAAGATAAAATTATTATAGTAGGTTTTCATGATTACACCTTCGGTAAACCCGACAACGCCCTGGGCTACAAGAATGCCAATAAAGGAAAAGATCATTGCCAACATAATGATCAGCAGAGGAAATCCTGTCGACGGCTTCAGCATAAGATCCCCAAATTTTTCAAGTTTGGATACTTTTGTTTTGTCGATAGAAAACACATTCTCAAAGAGCATATTGACATATTGCCGTCTGATCGTATAGAGACGTTCGCGAAAGGCATATTTTTCTTTTATAGCGTGATCGACAATGATATAATCATCCTCTTCAAGAAGGAGAATGGCTTCAGCCTGGGTATCCACAAGATTTGATACATCATTAATAAACTCTAAAATCTCAGCACAGGGATTTCCGATCCTGCCTCCAGCCAACAATGCTTTTTTGACGTTATCTATGCCATGACCTTTCGTAGCCGATGCAGGAATCACATCCACACCCAGAAGCTTGGAAAGTTTATCGACATTGATTGAAATAGAGGCTTTTTTTACTTCATCATACATATTTAATGCCACAACCATTGGTTTACCCATATCGATCAGCTGCTGGGTCAGGAATAAATCTCTTTCGAGATGGACTGCATCCACCACATTAAGAACGATATCCGAATAGATAATCGAATCCCTCGTTACCTTTTCTTCGTCATTGAAGGAAGAAATTCCGTAGACGCCAGGCGTATCGATAACCGTATAGTGTTCAAAGTTGCCCAATGTAATATCAACAGTTGTCCCCGGGAAATTTGACACATCCACATAAGAACCTGTTAGGGCATTAAAAAAAACAGATTTACCAACATTGGGATTGCCCACCAATATTAAGTTGGGATTATCTTTATGGGTCAACTGTTTTAGGGCTATATCACTATGATGTTTATGCATTATATGACCTCCAATTGTGAAACGGTAATTTTCTCTGCAAGACTTCTGCCTATTGCAACTTCCTGCATACCTAATTTAATCAGAACCGGCCCGGATGGAAGTTTTTCCGAACAAAAGACATGACTTCCTTCACCGATACCCAATCTAATGGTTTGATGTCTTGCTTTAGAATCCGCTATTTTTAGTATCATAATTTTTTGACCCTTTTTAACTTCAGACAGTGTCATGGCATACTCCTTATGTGAATCA
>JBBRXH010000243.1:0-2368 GCA_038248565.1 Peptostreptococcales bacterium
AAAGCCAGCATCTTCATGAAGCCGGAAACCCTGGCTAGGATAACCGAAGGAACCATTGCCAAGGGGGACGTACTATCCGTTGCCCAGACTGCAGGCATCATGGCGGCCAAGAACACAGCAGCGATGATCCCCATGTGTCATAATATATTTATAACAGGGGTTGAGATGGACTTTGAAACGGACCTAGAAAAATCTGCGGTGCATATCACGGCCAGCGCCAGCACCATCGGCAAAACCGGCATCGAAATGGAATCCTTAAGCGCGGTTTCTGTAGCTGCTCTAACGATTTATGACATGTGCAAGGCTATGGACCGGGGAATGGTAATTTCCGATATCAGGCTGATTCATAAAGAAGGCGGCAAGTCCGGCGTTTATAACAGAGAGGAAGATTAACATGGCAGAAGTACTGGCCATAAATATAAGTGATAAAACAGGTGTCATTAAGCATCCTGTGAAAGAGGCAGTATTTATAAACGGCGGCATCGCAGGTGATGCCCATTGCGGCCTCTCCGAAATCAAGCAGGTCAGCCTGCTGGCGGATGAAAGCGTGGACAAAATGCGGGCGATGGGTCTTGATTTGGGACCGGGAGTCTTCGCTGAGAATATCACGACAAGGGGAATCGAACTGAATACCCTCCCTATCGGCACTAGATTAAAAATTGGTGAGACCATTCAGGAGGTTTCTCAAATCGGGAAAACCTGCCATCACGGCTGCGCCATCAAGCAAAAGACCGGTACCTGCGTCATGCCTACGGAAGGTATCTTCACCATGGTCATCAGAGGCGGCACAGTTAGAACCGGGGATAAAATCGAAGTGGAGACAAAATGAACATCTTTCAATTGCAGGCAAAGAAAATCGTCGTCATGGCTGCTTTCGCAGCCTCTTTTTCGGCTATTTTTGTCAGACTCATCGATGCGCCTGCAATTGTCATCGGATTTTATAGACTGGGATTCAGCCTACCTTTCTTTGCAGTTGCTGTCTTTGTTTGGCATCGCAAAGAACTTTTTTCCGTATCCCGAAAGGATTTGCTGATCTGCGCCATGTCAGGCGTATTTCTGGCCCTTCACTTTTTTACCTGGTTTTCGGCCCTGGGCTATACCACCGTGGCCAGTGCGACGGTACTTTGTCTGACTCATCCCATTATCATTCTTGCGATTACGACTTTAGTCTTCAAGGAGAAAACCAACAGCAAAGCCATCATAGGGGTACTCATAGCCCTAGTTGGCGCCGCTGTCATTTCCGGCGGCGATTATAGCTTTTCCGGCAGGGCCATCATTGGAGACGTCCTAGCCCTCTTCGGCGCACTGTTTATGGCCCTTTACTTTCTGGTCGGACGCAATATGCGAAGGAAGCTTAATGCTGCAGTCTATATCTTCCTGGTCTTTATGGCCTGCTGGCTATCTTTTGGCATCGCCATGCTGGCGACCAAGACGCCTTTTGCCCCATACTCCGCATCAGACTTCTTCTATCTTTTTTTGGCAGCCATGGTTTGCCAAATCGGTACCCACGCAGTGATCAACTGGAGCCTGGGCTATGTATCACCCCTTTACATTTCCACTATAGAGACGGGAGAAGCGATAGGCGCAACGGTCCTGGCCGCAATCATATTTGCAGAAATCCCAACGCCCTGGCAGCTTGTTGGGGGAATCATCGCCGTTGGCGGGCTGGTTTATTATAATTATAATGACGCACAATCTCAAAAAATAGAAGAACAACTCTAGGCTAAGAATAAGATGGAAGGCGTATAAACAAGTGGAAAAGAGCTATAAGAATCTTACACTTGAAATAAAAAATTTACCCGAGTTGGATCCGGGCTTTATACCTCTGGAAACTTATATAAGAGCCCACCAAAAAACAGCCCAAAAGCCAATAGTCATAGCTATTATTAATGACGATATGACGTCGCGATTCGAAACATTTATCCATGGCGGACCGGAAAGGTCAGCTGCAGATTTTTTGTTTATAGAAATGATTGTAAAATTTTTAATTTGGGCAAGAGGCGTCCATACCGTATCGATTAGCGGTGACGATAAAATGGCAGCGCATATCAGACATCTTTCCGGCTGCCGAATTGGCTTTGATGCTGGAGGTTCTGATCGGAAGGTTTCCGCTGTAGTGGATGGCAAAAGTATATATTCTGAAGAGATAATATGGTATCCTAAGACTGAAGAGAATCCGGATTACCACTATGAAGGAATTCTCAGGTCTTTTCGTATGGCGGCCTCGAAAATGCCTAGAGTAGATGCGATAGGGGTAAGCTCCGCTGGCGTCTATATTGGGAATGAAACGATGATCTCATCACTATTTCTCAAAGTTCCAGAGGATCAGTTCGATGAAAAAGTAAAAAATATATATGTAAGAGCGGCG
>JBBRXH010000244.1:0-2354 GCA_038248565.1 Peptostreptococcales bacterium
CTATGCAGGAGCGGTCATCTCTAAACTAAATATCAGAAAAGGGATGATGATCTCCATGTCCAGCAAGGAAGGCTTTGCGAAGCTGGAATATTTGGTGCCGACCAGAGGACTGCTGGGCTATAGAAGCGATTTTATCAATGATACCAGAGGAGAAGGCACCCTTGTCAGACGCTTTGAAACTTTTGAAGACTACAAAGGTGAAATCCCTCAGAGAACCAATGGCGTCATTATTTCCCAGGAGGAAGGCGTATCGACTCCCTATGCGTTATTCAATATCAGCGAAAGAGCTACACTGTTCATTCATCCCGGCACAAAGGTTTATGAGGGCATGATCGTCGGCATGAACAGCAGGAATGAAGATATGATCGTCAATCCCTGTAAAGCAAAGAAGGCATCCAATATGCGTTCATCGGGGAATGATGATTCGGTCAAGCTTTCTCCACCAAGGATTCTGAATCTTGAGGAAGCTCTGGAATTCATCAACGATGACGAACTGGTGGAAGTTACACCGGATGACATCAGAATCAGAAAAAAATTCTTAAAGGAACTTGAACGCAGAAGAAACCCTAAATAGGATAATAATTTTTCAGGAGGATTCTTTAGTATGGGAAAATACATGTCTAAAATGGGACCGGTGACCGGTTACTGGATACTGATCATTGCAGCCATAGGCATGGCTAAGCTGATGAACTGGGTAGATCTTGACAATACAGCAGAAATGATCAAATATCTGGGCTTTATTACCATCGGGTACATCGTTTTGAATGCGGCCTACGCCGTGTACAGAAACATGAAAAGATAACCGGGCTTCCAAATTATAACGTCGAAACAGTATTTGCATCTTGACCTTTGGGTTATTTTGTGATATCTTTATGCAAGTTAAATAAAGTCCTTTAAATGCGGTCCTGAGAGATCGAAAAGGGAGAGCGGCGTTGTGTATTCACAACAAAGCGTTATGCGCATTAAGCAGCCTTCCTTTTAGGAAGGCTTTTTTTATCTCTTTAAGTTAACTCTGTGAGGTTAAGAAGGGAGAACCCTATGTTAAAAGGCAGACATCTACTGGAACCACTGGACTTCAGCACCGAAGAGCTTGATGGATTATTTGAACTGGCAGAGGAAATTATTAAGAAGCCTGCTCAATTTGCCCATGTTTGTGACGGGAAACTGCTGGCCACCTTATTTTATGAGCCCAGCACCCGGACACGCTTCAGCTTTGAAGCGGCCATGTATAAACTGGGTGGACAGGTCATCGGATTTTCCGAGCCTAATTCAAGCTCTGTGGCCAAGGGTGAGAGCATTTCGGATACCATCAGAACAGTGGCCTGTTATGCGGATATTGCTGTCATGCGCCATCCCAAGGAAGGGGCGCCGAAAGTCGCCGCTTTCAGTACCAGTATGCCGGTCATTAATGCCGGAGATGGTGGGCACCAGCATCCGACTCAGACTTTAACCGATCTACTGACCATTAAAAGCATCAAAGGCAGTTTTAATAATCTGACTGTGGGCTTATGTGGTGATCTAAAATTCGGTAGAACTACCCATTCGCTGATAGAAGCTTTATGCCGATATAAAGGGATAAAATTTGTGCTGATATCACCTGAAGAGCTCAGAGTGCCGGAGTATATCAGAAAAGAAGTGTTGAGAAAAAAGGGGATTACCTTCACGGAAGTTGAAAATATGGAGGAGGTTTTACCTTCCCTTGACATCCTTTACATGACTAGAGTACAGAAGGAAAGATTCTTCAATGAAGAAGACTATATCCGCTTAAAAGACAGATATATACTGGATACTGAGAAAATGCGGCTCGCCAATAAAAATATGATGGTGCTGCATCCTCTGCCAAGGGTCAATGAAATCGCGGTAGAGGTTGATTCAGATCCGAGAGCCTATTATTTCCAGCAGGCAAAATATGGGATGTTTGCCAGGATGGCTCAAAGTCCGATTAAGATTCGTCATGAGTCAACATTTGAGGACCAGAGTTGTATTATTGGCCGCCGAAGATCGCCTTTGAGTCTCCTGAGGACGACTTGGCGAGACGAAAGTTGGTTTTTGGCCCACCGAAGTACGCTTCGAGTCTCTAAAGTCCGTTCTTTTGCCGTCGAAAGCGGAATTGGGCACACCCTTGCAGATGGCCAGTGATCCTGAATTCCTGAACCCTGCCTCTCACCGGGACCACGCGCTCACGCGGGAACCTGGTCAGGGCATCGGTCTCCCACCCGAAACCCCGGGGCGGACCTATAGATGTCCTGTCCCCTACCGCCTGTCCCGGAAAGTTCGGAAAACCCCGGGATGGACCAAGCCAGTGCATTTTCTCAAAAGAGAGGTGACTAACCGAAATGGGGGGGTGGCAAGAC
>JBBRXH010000245.1:0-2336 GCA_038248565.1 Peptostreptococcales bacterium
AGAATAAAGAATTTACAGACCATTACCTGGAGGTGCCTTTCAATCTCTCCAAGGTTATGTTCATCACTACGGCCAATACAACGGATACCATACCAAGAGCACTGCTGGACAGGATGGAGATCATCCATATTTCCGGTTATACCGAAGAAGAGAAGGTCCATATCGCAGAAAAATATCTGATTCCCAAGAAGATTGGCGAACATGGACTGAAGGCTGAGGATATTTCCATTTCAGAACAAACCATAAGAAGCATAATCAATTATTATACAAGAGAGTCCGGCGTGAGAAACCTGGAGCGTGAAATCGCCAATGTCTGCAGAAAAGTCGCCCGAAAAGTGGTAGAGAATAAGGCCAGGCATTTAAAAATTACTGCCGGAAACATCGAAAACTATCTTGGCAAGAAGAGATATCGTTACGACATTATCGAGGGTGAAAATGAAGTCGGCGTGACCACAGGTCTGGCATGGACTATCGTGGGAGGGGATACCCTGTTTATTGAAACCACAGTGATGCCGGGTACTGGAAAACTCGTCCTCACAGGGCAGCTTGGTGATGTAATGCAGGAATCTGCCAAAGCAGGCATAAGTTATATCAGATCAAAGGTTAAAGAGCTTGGAATTTCCGAGACTTTTTATAAAGATTTCGATCTGCACATCCATATCCCGGAAGGCGCTACCCCAAAGGATGGACCTTCGGCAGGTGTTACTATGTGTACATCGGTGATTTCCGCATTGACGGGTAAAGCCGTGAGAAAAGATCTTGCCATGACCGGCGAAATAACCCTAAGAGGCAAAGTGCTTCCGGTTGGAGGAATCAAGGAAAAGGTTCTGGCCGCTAATAGAGCCGGTATCAAAACCATCATTCTTCCTGCCGAGAATTTAAGGGATATTGAAGATATCCCCGCTCAGGTGAAGAAAAGGATCGAGTTCATAACCGTTGACCGCATTGAACAGGTGCTTGAAATCGCCCTCATTAAATAAGGGGAAATCAATGATTATCAAAAAAGCCGAATTGGCAGCCGTCACCGCAAAAAGAGCCCAGTACCCGGAAGAAGATATGCCGGAAATCGCCTTCGCAGGCAGATCCAACGTAGGGAAATCATCCCTGATCAATCTGCTGCTGAACAGAAAAAAGCTGGCGAGAACCAGCTCAAGTCCGGGGAAGACGAGAACCATTAATTTCTATCAGATCAATGATTCTTTCAGGATAGTTGATTTGCCAGGTTATGGCTATGCCAAGGTATCCAGGTCTTTATCCGAAAACTGGGGAGATATGATCGAAACCTATCTTTCCGGAAGGCAAAGGCTGCTCAAGGTGATTCAGCTGGTGGATATTCGCCATGTTCCGACAGAGCAGGATATCCAAATGTATGAGTGGTTAAAGCATTACGGCCTTGACGGTGTCGTCATCGGTACCAAGGCGGATAAAATTTCGAAAAACGAGATTGTTAAGAACAGTGCGGTCATCAGAAGGACGCTGGGTCTTACAGAAACAGACTTGATCATCCCGGTGTCAACTTTAAAAAGAACAGGCACCGACGAACTGATGACTTATATAGATAATTTGCTAAAATTGAGTGAACAGGAGTAATTGCCGTGCAATGGATTTTTTTGTCGGTTTTTATTAAAAGAATTAAAGCCATCAAGTTTTTCATGAAAGATAAAGCAGTGCCCAAGCGAAAAAAACTGATCATCATTTTGGGGCTATTATTTCTCATTAGCCCAATCAACCTCATCACGGTCCCGGTTTTTGGACTGGGTCTCATAGATGATCTGATACTTTGGGGTTTTATCATCTATTACCTCAAGGATGAACTGGATAAATACTGGCTTGGGGAAAAAGAAGCGAATCCCAAGCAGCAGGAAGCATTGAAGGGCAAGGATATCATCGATGACGTGGATTTTGAAATAAAAACCGCCGACGGTGAGGAGTATCATCCTTCCGGCGAACCTCAGGAGGAGGCAGACAAAGCCAATATCGGAAACAAATAAAATAAAAGCACTATATAGATTAAAATATAACAATAAGGAGAAGCGGGAATATGGAGAAGGAACTGGTATTCGGCGAGATTATGATCGGTGAAGAAGAAATCCAAAAGAGAGTAGCCGAGCTGGGACAGGAGATTTCAAGGGACTATGAAGGCGAAACGATTTTAACCATTTGCGTGCTTAAAGGCGCCTGCATTTTTATGAGCGATTTGCTTAAAAAAATATCCACAGAAACAAACATCGATTTCATGGCTGTTTCAAGCTATGGCGATGCGACTTCAAGCTCCGGCGTAGTAAGAATCCTTAAAGACCTTGATTCCAGCATTGAGGGCAAACATGTCCTGATCG
>JBBRXH010000246.1:0-2315 GCA_038248565.1 Peptostreptococcales bacterium
GCTTCCACAAAGTCGTAGCCTAGTTCGCAGAGAATTTTGATATCTCTGGCCAGGGTAGCCGGGTTGCAGGAGACGTAGACGATGCGGGCTGGGCCTATGTCGGCGACGGTGGCTAGAAGGCGGGGGTCGCAGCCGTTTCTTGGCGGATCAAGGATGACTACATCGGGGTGAATATCTTTTTCAATAAGCTTAGGCAGTTCGATTTCTGATTTGCCGTGAATAAACTCTATGTTGACGATATTGTTGATGATGGCATTTCTCACAGCGTCCAGGACTGCTGCCTTTTCCGATTCGATGCAGTAGACCATCTTGGCCTTGCCGGCGCAATAAAGTCCGATGGAGCCGACGCCGGAGTAGAGATCGAAGATGACCTCCTCCCCTCTGAGTCCTGCGTATTCAACTACCATATTATAAAGCCTCTTCATCTGCACGGGGTTGACCTGATAAAAAGAGAGGGGTGAAATCTCAAATTTAAGTCCTTCCAGCGTATCCACAATTTTATCCGCCCCATAGATGGTAATACACTCTGTGCCCATGACGACAGGTGTCTGCCTCGTATTGACGTTAACGATTATGCTCTTTAGTCCGGGAACACCCTTAAGCATCATGTCGATGAACTTGTCGCGATTTGGGAGCTTTCTGCCGTTGATGACCAGTATGACCATAACCTGCCCTGTGTTGAAGGCAGTCTTAACCACCAGATGGCGAAGCAGTCCTTCTCCGGTTTTTTCATCATAACAGGTCAGATTATCGCTTTTGATATAGCTGCGCAGGATATCCGCCGCCTGATCCGCAGCAGAAGTCTGGATAATACACTGATGACAGTCGACTACCTCATGGCTTTTAACCTTATAAAAGCCGATTCCCGTTGATGTAACTGGGTACTGGGCTTTATTGCGGTATCCGAGAGGATCCTTCATGCCCATGGTATTTCTCACTTTTGGATCATCAAGATGCCCGATGCGTTCCAGGCTGTCTGTGACCATTTTTTTCTTCAGTTTGAGCTGCTGATCGTAAGCCATCGGCTGAAGTGAACAGCCACCACACTTGTTTGCATAGGAGCAGGGCGGCTCTATTCTATTTTTGGAAGGCGTGATTATGCTCATAAGACTTGCCAGGGCAAAATTTTTCTTTACCTGGTCGATGACCACTTCGACAGTATCCCCGATGATTGCGCCATTGGTAAACACTGCCATACCTTCGATTTTCCCGATTCCTTCTCCGGCGTGACCCATGTCGACAATTTCTAGGATATATTTCTCATTTATAGTTAACATGTTTTCTCCTTCTTAAGCTTTTCAGCTTCTTCATATGTTTTAGGCTTTGCAGCCGCTTCTTCAATCTTAAGCTTTTCAGCAATTTCTTCTATCTTTTTAAGTCTATGATTCACTCCGGATTTGCCCACCGGCGGGATCAGCATCTCTCCTAGCTCTTTCAGGCTGGCTTCCCTTTCGGCAAGTCTGAGCTCCGCAATCTCCCGAAGCTTGTCCCCAAGAAATCCGAGGCCCTTGGATTTTTGAATAAATTCAATGTTGTCAAACTGTCTGCCGGAGGCATTGACTGTTTTATCCAGATTTGCAGTTTCGCAATTGACCAGCCTGTTGGTTTTGTTTCTGAGCTCCTTGATAATCCTGATATTCTCAAAATCCAGAAGCCTGCCATGGGCCCCAAGAATATTCAGAAAATCAACGATTTGCTCACCTTCTTTGATATAGACCACGTAGCTTCTCTTGCGAAGCACCATTTTAGCGTGGAGTCCAAAACTATTAATCAGCTTTTTAATGTCATTGGCCAGGATTTCACTGCTGCTGACGATTTCCAGATGATAGCCCTTTTCCGGATCGCTGATGGACCCCGAACCAAGAAAAGCGCCGCGCAGATATGCTCTTCTGCAGCACTTTGTTTTTATTATCTCACCCGGAATTCCTTCTATCAGATAATTGCAGCCTTCTTTGACGCCAAGGATACCGGTCTCGCGAAGAATTTGCTCTGCATTCATTTCATTTGTGATCACCAGTTCATAAAAATGGCCTTTTTTAAGCAATTTGGTCTGACTGATGGTTAGGTCAGCATGGATACCAAAGTAACTCTTCAGCATCTTGATGAACATCCGGGCTGAAGCCGGGTTTTCTGTAATCAGCCTAACATTCATCTTGCCGCCGCCGGATAACCTTATTGTACCGCACATGCGCATAAAACCGGAGATTTCTGCCAGGGTGCAGCATTTGCTTTCAGGTAGGCTCTGGGCCAATTCATTTTTAGTATTTGCCGAGAATGTCATAGGGTCTCCTGTCTATGCAATGTTATAAAAGACC
>JBBRXH010000247.1:0-2313 GCA_038248565.1 Peptostreptococcales bacterium
GATCTACTTGCCCGATCTCATCCGCCCTGGTAGTCGCTTTTAAGTGCCTATAACTTTTAGTTTCTTCAAATCCATTATTGTCTTTATCTAAAACTGTAAGCCCCTTTTCTCTAATTGTATTGATATGTTCTTCCATGATGTCAAGAAGCCAGATTTCATGATCCAGGCCAGAAAGCATAGATCCGTAAAGACAGCCCATAGCTCCGGCACCGACGATGGCTATTTTCATAGAAATCAACTCCTCGCTTTAGTAAAGTCTTTTCAGTTCCTCTTCACTGGCACCGCCAAAAATATGCTTTTCTTCAGGGAATGCTCCCGACCTAACCTCTCCCTTGAATTCCTCGAGAGCTTTTACGACTTCCGGCGCCATATTTAAGTATTGCTTCACAAACTTTGGTGTAAATTTTTCGAATAACCCCATCATATCGTGAAAAACCAAAACCTGACCATCGCAATGACGCCCACCACCAATCCCTATAGTAGGAATGGTTAATTTCTCTGTAATAAGCTTGCCAAGAAGTTCCGGCACACATTCAAGAACGATTCCCCATGCGCCTGCTTTTTCCAAAGCTAATGCATCTTCCAGTACGCCTCTGGCAGCATCTTCTCCTTTGCCTTGAACTTTAAAGCCACCTAACTTCGAAACCGTTTGAGGGGTCAGGCCAATGTGCCCCATGACGGGTATTCCCGCATCCACAATCGCTTTGACGGTATCTGCAACTTCTCGTCCCCCTTCAAGCTTAATGACATCGCATCTGCCTTCCTTAAGCATTCTTGTCGCGTTAACAATAGCTTGTTCCTTAGAAACATTGTAGGATCCGAAAGGCATATCCCCTACGATTAAAGGATTAGGAGCGCCTAAAACTACCGGCTTGATATGGTGAAGCATCTGCTCCATAGTGCAGGCAACTGTTGAGTTATCGCCAAGTACTGTCATCATGAGAGAATCTCCCACCAGTATGATTTCAATTCCTGCTTTATCGACAAGATAGGCGGTCGGATAGTCGTAAGCGGTTGTCATGCTTATTTTAACCCCTTGTTCTTTCATTTCCTGTAATTTTTGTGTGGTCATCTTTGCCATGATTAATTCCTCCTTCTAACGAATAACGATTTATATTTAGGTTTAATGAGCTTTTGTATTCATTGTATAACCCAGTTTTTCGGAAATCTTAAGGGCTGTTTCTTTTGCAATTCCAGAAAAATCCTTTAATCTGATTGCCTCTTTATAACGATATTTTGGCAGAGAAACGCTGATTGCCGCTACCGGTTCACCAGAGTGATCGAAGATCGGAGCAGCAATACATATTAATCCTTCGACATACTCTTCATCGTCAATACAAAATCCATTCCTTCTGATGTCTTCTAATTGCTTGTCTAACTCTATACGGTTCAACACCGTTTTAAGGGTGAATTTTTCGAAAACCATATCCTTCAAGAGGCCATCAACCGCATTTGGTTGGGTAAAAGCTAATATCGCCTTACCAAGACCAGTACAATAAATCGGAATCCTTTTGCCGATATTAAGGCCTACCTTAATTGTTTCATGCCCTTCAATCTTATCTATATAGATGATATGGTTCTCAAAGATGACACCTAAATTTATTGTCTCACCCGCCAGTAACGCCGCCTCCTCGATAAAAGGCTCGGCAGTTTTACGAAGGCCTCTTTTGTCTACTACATTGCTGCCCATTTCGAAAAGCTTGATGCTGTTGGCATATTTCCTGTTCATCAGGTTCTGGTCTATGTAGCCTGAATGCTTAAGCGTTCTGATTAATCTATGGGTCGTCCCTTTATCCATATTAAGCCTATCGCTGATTTCTCCAAGGCTTAGCTCATGTTCCTGGTTTAGAACTTCCAATATATTGAGGGCTTTCTCCAGGGATCTTACCCTGTTAGTCCTTTCTGGGATTTGATCTGCATTTTTATTCATTCAAAGCACCTGCCTTTAAGGCTGATTTATAAGAAAACCAATAAGCCATCGCCACAAGAACGCTGCCTCCAATAATATTCCCTAAGGTGACAGGAATAAGATTATGTACAAAAAAACTGCTCCAGGTAAGACCATCAAGAGCTTCCTGGGATAAACCAAGAAGTGATGCGAATTTTTCATTGCTCTTAATGAATAACCCGGCTGGTATATAATACATATTGGCTACACTATGTTCAAAGCCGGAAGTTATGAAGAGCCAAATGGGAAAAAATATAGCTGCTATCTTACCAGACATGGTATCCGCGCCATAAGCCATCCAAACGGCAAGACAAACCAGCCAGTTGCACATAATGCCCAGGAATAATGCCTGAGTAAAACTTAAA
>JBBRXH010000248.1:0-2303 GCA_038248565.1 Peptostreptococcales bacterium
CCTTTTGCCTGTCTGCCAAACCACGTAACTGGCAAGGGAATGATTAAGGCGCTCCGCAAATATAACCCGGAAGCTAATATCGCGGCTATCGATTATGATCCTGGCGCCAGCGATGTTAATCAGCTTAACCGAATAAAACTTATGATGGCTACTGCCTTTAAGAATTTAGACTCAACCAGCGAATAAATAAAAAATAATAAATCGGGAGGATAGGAACATGAGAGCAGTTATTACAGTTTTAGGAAAAGATAAAATAGGGATAATCTATAATATTACTTCTGTTTTGGCTAAATACAGTGTAAATATTTTAGATATCAGCCAAACAATAATGCAGGATTTTTTCTCAATGGTCATGATCGTAGACATTGAAAACAGTACAGTGATATTTGAAGAACTACAGTCTGAACTTGAGAAGAAAGGCATAGAGATCGGACTTTCCGCACGCATTCAACACGAGGATATTTTCAACTCAATGCACCGGGTTTAGGAGATTTTGATCATGTATAATTATGAAACCATATTAAAAACCATTTCAATGATCGAGAGAGAAAAACTGGATATCAGAACCATTACCATGGGAATATCTCTCCTTGACTGCATCGACAGCAGCAGCGAAAAAGCATGCGATAGAGTTTATGATAAAATTACCAGAAAAGCCGAAAATCTGGTTAGGGTCGGTGAAAGTATAGAAAAAGAATACGGTATTCCTATTATCAACAAGCGAATATCGGTAACCCCTATGGCGCTGATCGCTCAGGCTTCAGGCGATGATACCTATGTAGAGTATGCAAAGACCATGGAAAGAGCAGCAATAGAGATGGGAGTCAATTTTATTGGAGGATTCTCAGCCCTTGTTCACAAGGGGTATACAATTGGAGATGAAATATTAATAAAATCTATTCCGGAAGCTCTCGCTTTGACGTCACGCGTTTGTGCTTCAGTCAATGTAGGCTCCAGCAAAGCCGGTATCAATATGGATGCCGTTAAGCAAATGGGACAAATTATCGTGAGGACGGCAAAACTTACGGCTGATCTCAATAGTATAGGCTGCGCCAAACTCGTCATTTTTGCCAATGCAGTTGAAGATAATCCATTTATGGCTGGAGCCTTTCATGGGATCGGTGAACCTGATTGCGTTATAAATGTCGGCGTAAGCGGGCCCGGCGCTGTTAAAATAGCACTTGAAGACTGCAAAGGGCAACCCTTTGATGTTGTGGCAGAAACCATCAAAAAAACAGCTTTTAAAATTACACGAATGGGACAGCTTGTTGCCAATGAAGCTTCCAGGAGATTAGGGGTACCTTTTGGCATCGTGGACCTATCCTTGGCCCCGACACCTGCGGTGGGGGATAGCATAGCCCGCATTTTAGAGGAAATGGGTCTCGAAGTCACAGGAGCTCCCGGAACAACTGCTGCCTTGGCACTTTTAAATGACGCTGTTAAAAAGGGTGGCGTTATGGCCTCTTCCCATGTGGGCGGACTAAGCGGCGCATTTATTCCCGTCAGCGAGGATGAGGGTATGATTGCAGCTGTGAAATGTGGAGCTTTAACCCTTGAAAAGCTGGAAGCAATGACCTGTGTCTGCTCTGTCGGGCTGGATATGGTAGCGGTACCAGGCGACACCAGCGCTGAAACTATTTCCGGTATCATCGCTGACGAGGCTGCTATTGGAGTAATTAACAACAAGACAACCGCCGTGAGGATAATCCCTGTAATAGGCAAAAAAGTTGGGGACGAGGTCGAATTTGGGGGTCTGCTGGGAACTGCACCTGTTATGTCAGTCAATAAGTTTTCCTGCAAGGATTTCATTGATCGGGGAGGAAGAATCCCGGCGCCTATACATTCCATGAAAAACTAGTAAATAATTGGCTTTTAAAGGCCGGTAAATTATGATATAATCCAAATATACTCAAATTAGTTAGGAGATTGACTCTATGGGAAGACATGGTACGATTGCCAATAGAAAGGCATCGCAGGATTCAAAAAGAGCCCAGGTATTCACCAAATATGCAAGGGCAATTACTGTTGCGGCAAAAAGCGGCGGTGACCCATCCTATAACATGACGCTTAAACATGCTATTGATAAGGCTAAGGCAATAAATATGCCTAATGATAATATTGCCAGATCAATCAAAAAAGGCACCGGGGAACTGGCTGGAGAGATATATGAAGAGAACACTTTCGAGGGATATGGCCCAGGCGGGGTGGCTGTGATTGTTGACGTGCTGACGGATAATCGTAACAGAAGTACAGCTGCAGTCAAGCATGCCTTTGATAAATTTGGCGGTAATCTAGGTGCAATA
>JBBRXH010000249.1:0-2280 GCA_038248565.1 Peptostreptococcales bacterium
GGAACCCTCATCAGTCAAACTATGCTGAATGAAAAGGAAAACAACTATCTTGCGGCCATATATCTGGATGAAACTGGTGCAGGATTTGCATTTACTGATGTTTCAACGGGTGAGATAAAAGTCATAAACTTGAAAGATAAAGGCTTTAACAACCAGCTGAGAAATGAAATAGCGAAGATAAGACCAAAGGAAATTATTTGTAACTCAACTTTTTTAAATGAAGCAAATATGGCAGAAAACAGTTATTTATCTGACATTTATTGTGGGGCCCTTGATGATGAATATTTTCGTTCAGAGAGTGCGGAAGAACTAATTCTTAGCCAATTTAAAATCAAATCCTTAAAGGGAATTGGCCTTGATGAATCCACTCATGCTGTCAGGTCTTTAGGCGCACTTCTTGGCTACCTCTACGAAACACAAAAGCAAACGCTGTCACATCTCACGCATTTGCAGACGTATGATTGTGCGAATCATATGTCTTTGGATAAAGCAACTTTAAAAAACCTTGAAATCACGGAGACGCTCATCGATCAAAGGACACAGGGTTCGCTCCTTAGTATCCTCGATAAAACGCATACTGCAATGGGTTCAAGGAAAATGAAACAATGGTTAAGAGAACCTTTAAACGACCTTATTGGAATAAAGGAAAGATTAGATTGTGTCGAAATATTATCGAATAATGCTTTGTTAAGAAATAATTTAAAAGAGGAGTTAAAGCAAATATACGATCTTGAACGTCTCGCCGGAAGAATTGGCTGCGGTAACGCAAACGGCAGGGATCTGATTGCACTTAAACAGTCTCTCTTTGTCATTCCCGAAATAAAAAGCGATATCAGCAAATGCAGTGATTTATTGCTGGAGAAACTGAATAAACAGATTGATTCTTTAGCACAGCTTTATGACATCATAAATTTAGGGATCATCTCCGATCCTCCCTTTACCTTGAAGGAAGGAAGACTGATCAAAGAGGGTTATTCAGAAGAACTGGACCTGCTCAAATTGTCTATTATTGACAAACAAAACTGGATTGGTGGTCTGGAAGCCGTCGAAAAGGAAAGAACTGGTATTAAATCATTAAAAGTAGGTTTCAATAAAGTTTTCGGCTATTATATTGAAATAACAAAGTCCTATTTTCATTTGGTACCGGACAATTATATCAGAAAGCAAACTCTTGCAAATTGCGAACGTTTTATAACGCCGGAACTCAAAGACGCTGAGTTACTCGTGCTGAATGCCGAATCCAAAATCAATCAGCTGGAATATGGTCTTTTTGTTGAAATAAGAACGCTAATTCAAGACTATTTAGAAGTCCTACAAAAGGCCTCAGCAGCGATCTCTGCTATAGATGTTTTGGTTGCCTTTTCAGAAGTCAGTGCTAAGCTTGGGTATATTAAACCAGTGATAGATGCAACAGATAGGCTTGAAATAGTAAAGGGCAGACACCCTGTCATTGAGCAAACGATAAAAAACGGCATTTTTGTTTCAAATGATACCTATGCTGATTGCAGCAGC
Organism: Peptostreptococcales bacterium; assembly: GCA_038248565.1. Lineage (GTDB taxonomy): Bacteria > Bacillota > Clostridia > Peptostreptococcales > Anaerovoracaceae > JBBRXH01. The sequence continues at coordinate 1,513 of JBBRXH010000249.1, forward strand.
CACAGTATGCTTCTGATTACAGGACCCAATATGTCCGGCAAATCAACCTATATGCGGCAGACAGCGCTTATCGTACTGATGGCACAAGCGGGTTGCTTTATACCAGCAGAGTCAGCACAAATAGGCATAGTCGATAAAATCTATACACGTATTGGTGCATCGGATAATTTATCCCAGGGCCAGAGCACTTTTTTTGTTGAGATGAGCGAACTGGCCTATATACTCAATACTGCAACGGAAAAAAGCCTTGTCCTTTTAGACGAAATTGGCAGAGGAACAAGTACCTATGATGGCCTTAGTATCGCTTGGGCTGCGGTAGAATATCTGTGCAATCCTAAAAAGCAGATAAAAACCCTCTTTGCTACCCATTATCATGAACTAACACAGCTTGAGGGTCTAATCACAGGTTTTAAGAACTTAAATGTCGATGTCAAGGATACAAATGGCAGCATCATATTTCTCCATAAAATTGTTTCAGGCAGCGCAAGCAGAAGTTATGGTATTCATGTTGCGAGGCTGGCCGGTGTACCCGAGTCACTTTTGAACGTAGCCGAGAAAAAGCTTAAGCAACTTGAAAAAACAAGTGTGGCCCTAACCCAAGAAGATGAGTTTATATCTAAAAATAGCGATTCGACGCAGCTATCCCTATTTGATTTTGCAGCAAATCCTATTATTGAGAGGATAAAGTCACTTAATCTCATGAATATAACGCCTTCACAAGCCTTTGCAATACTTGAGGAACTGAAAGCTGAAATTATCAAATAAATA
>JBBRXH010000250.1:0-2275 GCA_038248565.1 Peptostreptococcales bacterium
ATACAAATCCGTTATAGGCAGAAATGACCCAGCCTACAAAGACTACGACCAGTAATGTTAAAATACCCCAAACAATAAAATTTGTGTCCATAATACTTTCCCTCCATTTGTAGATTTATACTGCTTACTCCTGACAAAATTCTTTTACTATAACTTCTATGGTCTTAATCGCATTCATTTCGAAGGCTTCGAAAGGCTGCTGCTCTTCCTGATTAACACTGCGAAATTTCTTGGTATACTTCTTTAGAATATCCGCCTCATCATAGCCATCCTTGTAAAGCTTAATGATATATTTTTTGCTGGTTTCCATGCCTTTGACAGCCAGGTCCCAAAACTTATTGGAATCAGACTCCGGTATAGGCCCAACGTGGGGGCAGATAATAGTCTTTGCCTGAAGCTTCCGGCACTTTTTGATTGATTCCAGAGAATTCTTATAACTGGTCAGAAAACCCGGTGTCACTTCGTCATTCTCCGTCAGGAAGCCTGATGTTTCGCTGGCAAAGAGAATGCTTTCATTCCTGAGAAAAAAGGCAAGGGAGCATTTTGTATGCCCAGGTGTAGATAGAATCTCTACCTGTATATTCCCAAGGTCAACGATATCACCCTCCTTAACGCATTCATCGATGCGAAGGTCCTTCTCGTCAAAGTCCGGCATGGTTTTTTCAAACTTAGCTGCTGCATTTTCGGATAATTCTTTAATACCTTTCATCGCAGACTGTTTTTCCAATATCCGTTTTCCGTGGGCTTCGCCCAGGACGAGAAGATTGGGCCATTCCTTTCTCAGAAAGGGAATCCCGCCGCTATGATCATAATGGGTGTGACTCAAAAGGACAAAATCTAATTTCGTCTCCCCCAGCACATCTTTAATATTTTGAATCAGCGCATCGGCAAAGAAGGCCATGCCGCTGTCGATCAGAGTCGTTCCCTCTCTGCCGGCAATCAGATAGACTTCGCCGCCGTCACCGCCTGTAACTCTTGTAATATGGGTATTCATCAATTCTATCATCTAAATTTGCTCCATCATTCAATTATAATTTTATTACCATTATATTATACGCCAAAATACTGCTTAATAACAAGCGGGAATAGACTCAATCTGCGGATTGGTACCCGGATCTTTCATTATAGTAATCCTTTGCCGTCTATAATAGTAAACTTGTTCTTGTTAAATTCAATAAGGCCATCTCTTCGCATATTACCCAGTTCTCTGGACATGGCGCTTCTATCAACGGCCAGAAAATCGGCCAGTTCTTCACGGTTGAAAGGTATTGAGAATACAGGACTTCCGAGAATGGAGGACTGATCCAGCAGGTAGGCCGAAAGCCTTTCCCGCATACCCTTAAGCAGGAGATAGTCCAGTTTTTTATTGAAAATGATGGTTTTATTCGCCAGAATATGCAGCATGTTTTGGACGAGTCTGCTATGAAATCCACATAGAGAGCTGCAGTTCGAGATAATTTTATTGTAGTCTATGTAACATACCCGAACATCGCTGACCGATCTGACCGATACCGGGCTCACTGGTATCTCAGCGCAAACCAGAGCTTCTGCGAACATATCCAGAGGTCCCACTTTTGCCACGATGCTGCGCCTGCCGAAAACATCTTCCTTGATGATATCCACAGATCCGGACAGTACGATACCGATTGCAGTAATCGGATCACCGGCTGAAACAAGGTATTGTCCTCTGACATAGGTTCTGAAGCTGACGCCGAGACAAACCAGAAGACTCTCCATCTCATCCCTCGAAATTTTGTAGAAAAGGCCCCGCTCCGCCAGCATGGCTGCCGCCAATTTTACCTGGCCTGTTGACTGTATATCACTTCTATCCTTCATGGCTTTTCTCCTCAATTTACGAACTATTTTAGCATTCGCTTATTTAAATTGCTGATTTATTTTTTAATTTTGTTGCCTCAGCAACATAATCTTCGATTTCACTCTACTATAATGAACCTACAAAAGCAACCGATTTATCTTTATATAATAGGAGGAATAATGATGTCAAATATGTTTTGTTTCCAGTGCGAACAGACGGCCGGCGGAAAAGGCTGCTCTAATGTAGGGGTCTGCGGAAAGCAGCCAACTACAGCGGGTCTCCAGGATAAACTGACCAGCTCACTCATTGAAGTCGCTAAAAAGTCAAAGAACAATCTGCTTTCGAGGGCGGACTACACGACTATTATTGAAGGCTTATTCACAACCGTCACAAATGTTAATTTTGACGATGCCGACCTCGAAAAGCGCATCGCAGAAACCGGACCCTCTTCGATGGATA
>JBBRXH010000251.1:0-2259 GCA_038248565.1 Peptostreptococcales bacterium
CATCAGGGACTGTAGAATTTGCAAGGTGCTCTTTGGCTTTATCCATGTCTGCCGTGCAGTCCACTAACTCTGAATCAAATGTAGCCCATTTATCCTTGGAAAATACCCACATTGATTCTCCAACAGTACTAGAATCCTTTGCTATCGTACCAGTGTTTTTGACAATCTCATCAACAAACTGCTTCTTGTTAAATGAATAGCTCAATGCTTTCCTCACTTCGACATCATTAAACGGGGCTTTCTGGGTATTAAACGCAAGATTAATAAATGAGAAGCTATCAGCATTTTCAATCGTGACGTTATCTAGCTTTTCCACAACTGGCATAAGGTCAACTGGAAGACCGATGGTTGCATTGATCTGTCCAGACTTTAGTCCGGCTACCTGCGTTGCGCCTTCAGGTATAACTTGGAAAACAACCTTATCAACATACGGCCCGCCGGATTTATCCCAGTAATTGGGGTTCTTTTCGATAACAACTTCGCTTCCAGTTTTCCAACTGACAAACATAAATGGACCAGTTCCCATCGTACCACCTTCAGGCTTGCCAAAGGTATCTTTATTCGCTTCGTAATAGCTTTTACTGATAACATGTCCTGCAGTTGTTGCAACAGTATATTTAAAGAGTGCATCAGGACTCGAAAGAGTTACCTTAACAGTATAATCATCCGTCTTCTCAATCTTTTCAACATTTGCAAACATGAAACCTGAGTATGCAGCTGTTGATGGATCTTTGATGCGTTCCATAGAAAACAAGACATCATCTGCAGTCATAGGGCTTCCATCTGAAAAATTGACATCCTTGCGAATATTATAAATATAAGTGAGCGGATCTGGATTTTCCCAAGCCTCTGCCAGGCAAGGCACCAATTGAGAATTTTCGTCGAACTTCAGTAACCCTTCTGTTATCTGGTTGACAACAGGATTGGACGAAAAATCGTAGGCAAATGCTGGATCCAGTGAGACCACATCACCATGGATCGCAAATGTAAAGTTGTTTTGCGTTTCTTCTTCTGTAGCAGGTTTGGCGCAGCCTGAAATCAGCAATGCCATAATTATAATAAGTGCCATAATCAAATTTAATTTCTTTTTCTTAAACATCTCTTTTTCTCCTCCTCTATAAATCTTTAACTATGCTATTGGTTTTTTTATTCAGTTTGCTCAATTTCAGGGTCGTTAGATAAAATATTACATATGGGCTTTGTATTCAATATTTCGGCCTTATTTCTCACAGATGAAGGGGCACTTATAATCGGTTACGGTCTTCTGATGAAGAATCTGTTACATATTATTATAAACATGCCACCCCGAATGGTCTATAGTTTTTATACCGATTTCTAAAGCAAATTTTCCAGTGTCTTCATTGGCCCGTGCCACTGTTTAACGCAATGCAATTCTTTTTTTGTCTCCAGATAAATATGAGCCAAGTCCAGCCATTTCCTTCTCCTTTCTTTCTATTCTTGTAAAGTGATAATTATTTCAATATTATATAAGGCTATCAGATATCATTTTTAATGAATGCTTTTATAAGAATAAAAATTGCGGCAGACATAACTGTTATAATGCCAAGGGCGATCATTATGGAATCTCCCTTGCTGAAAAATCCGATAATATAAGGGAAAATCATACCGCCGAATGCCCCTGCTGCTATAACCAAGTAAGCTGCCGGCGCACTATACTCACCTGTTATTTTCCCCGACAATGCAACAATGATGGGCCATACGCCCGAGTAAAAAATCCCGATAAATGGAATCATAATCCATACAAAAATTTCATTTGTGGACAGAGCAAGTATCAAAGTTGAAATAGACCCACCACCGCTAAGAATCAGCAGGATTCTTTTATAAGTAAGCCTCTCTGTCATTTTTGCAGTAATCATCCGGCCGAGGGTCATAAATCCCCAGAAAAGTGAGACTGCAAAGCTAGCTTTAAAAGCTGAGACAGTATACACATTTTTCAACAATGTAGCAACCCAGCCCCAGGCACCGATTTCAGCTCCAATATAGAGCATCATGCAAATCATTAATATTAGGAATTTGACATTTTTCATCAGACGAGCAATATCACTGTAGCCAAATTTAACCAATGACCCTTTTACAGGAACCTTGAAGATCAAAAAGATGAAAGCGCTGAATAGGCTGAGTAAAGCAACAAGGGCAAACATATATTGCCATGGTAAGCCTAATTCCTCCATGATTCCGGAACCCATCGGGCCAACAATTGCGCCAATACCAAAAAATACTTGGCCTAAATTCAGAAAA
>JBBRXH010000252.1:0-2245 GCA_038248565.1 Peptostreptococcales bacterium
AGAGAGTGCGATAACCAGCTTTCCGGTTCTTTTGAAAGGTATATCCAGTTCCTTCGCAGTGTCCTCAAAGCCTTCGCAGCCCTTTACGCATAGCTTGGCCATCAGGCTTCCCGCCTTATTATTAAAGCCCGCATGAACGACTCCGCTATTTCTGCCGCTGGTGCCGAAGGCAGTATCCGCTGCCTTTTCAACCACCGCTACAGATAGGCGGTAGCCTGTCAAAGTCCTCGCTATAGCATTTCCCACTGCGCCTGCACCAATTATGACTGCATCAAAGTTCATCAGTTGCTTCACCATTTATTTCATCGAGTTTATAGGCCTGCATTTTATATTTTTAATTTATAAGCCTGCTTCTTTTCTAAGTATTTCCGCTTTATCGGTTTTTTCCCAGGGAAGGTCAAGGTCTGTGCGTCCAAAATGCCCATAGGCAGCCAGCTGTCTATAGATGGGGCGCCTTAAATCAAGATCCCTGATAATGGCTGCTGGCCGTAAATCAAAGTGCTTCCTGACCAACGCTTCAATGATGTCTGTATCGACTTTAGCCGTTCCAAATGTTTCGACCAAAAGAGATACAGGCCTTGCGATTCCTATGGCATAAGCCAGTTCCAGTTCGCATCTGTCAGCAAGCCCCGCCGCTACAATATTTTTAGCCACATATCTTGCTGCGTAAGCCGCTGAGCGATCCACTTTTGTAGGATCTTTTCCGGAAAAGGCACCACCGCCATGTCTCGCATATCCGCCGTAGGTATCGACGATGATTTTCCTGCCCGTCAGCCCTGAATCTCCGTTGGGTCCGCCGATAACAAATCTGCCTGTGGGATTTATATAATATTTGGTTTCAGCATCCAAAAGTTCGGCTGGCACAACTTTATTGATGACATGCTCGATCAGATCTCTTTTGATTTGCTCCTGAGATGTCTTTGGATCGTGCTGGGTGGAAATTAAAACAGTATCTACACGTAGCACATTTCTGCCGTCGTATTCCACAGTGACCTGGGTTTTTCCGTCGGGTCTCAAATATTTGAGTTGTCCGGATTTTCTCACTTCTGCCAGTTTCTTAGCCAGCTTGTGGGCAAGGGCTATAGGCATGGGCATCAGTTCCGGAGTTTCATTGCAGGCATAGCCAAACATGATTCCCTGGTCTCCTGCCCCTGTGGTTTCAAGAGAATCTTCCATGCTTCCTTCTTTATATTCCAGGGCTTTGTCCACGCCCATGGCAATATCGCCGGATTGTTCGTGAATCGCCGTAAGCACTGCACAATTATCTGCATCGAAGCCAAATTTTCCCCTGGTATAGCCTATATCCTTGACCACGTCCCTGATAATTTTCGGAATATCGACGTAGCATTCTGTCGTAATTTCGCCTACAACAAGTACAAGCCCTGTGGTCACAGTGGTTTCAGCGGCGACTCTTCCCTGTGGGTCTTTTGCCATAATGGCATCTAAAATGGCATCTGAAATCTGATCGCAGATTTTATCCGGATGCCCTTCAGTGACCGATTCAGAAGTAAATAGTCTTTTTGTCATTTCTTTCCTCCGTTTTTTTCCAGTTCTGAAAATAAAAGCCTCTTCACAAAGAAGAGGCTGCTTTTTACATTTATCCTCATCTTTCAGAATCTGATTCTGTAGGAAGTAGCACCTTTTCATAACGCATGTCTGCATTATATCAGGTTGCCGGGCTTCATCGGGCCTATTCCCTCTGCCTCTCTTGATAAGGTCTTATTTAATTTTTAAACCGAGGTTCATTATATAGGCCTTTTAAGCAAAAGTCAATCGCAAAGACGCTCATCCTTAAGCAGTTTTTTGATATAAGCTCTGAACTCCGGTCCGATATCGGGTCTTTTTAAAGCAAGTTCTACCGTCGCCTGAAGAAAACCGAATTTATCCCCGGAATCATAGCGATTGCCCTCGAAGAGATAGGCGATCATGCCCTGCTCCTCGGCCAGGGTCTTCAGGCCATCTGTCAGTTGGATCTCTCCGCCGACACCTACGATGCCTTTGCCCAAAATATCAAATATCTCCGGCGTGATGATATAGCGGCCGATGATGGCCATATTGGAAGGTGCGTTCTCACGGGAAGGCTTTTCCACAAGGTCATTGACCCAATAGGATTTTCCGGCGTCTTCACCAGATTCGTGGCCCCCGACTATGGCCGTGCCATCAACGATGCCATATTTGGAAACGTCTTCATCAGGAACTTCACGTACGCCTATAACAGAACAGCCGTACTGCTCATACTTCTCTA
>JBBRXH010000253.1:0-2215 GCA_038248565.1 Peptostreptococcales bacterium
ATAAATATGAAGATGTACTTACTGTTCTTTCCACACATGGGGCCTCAGGTTTTGAAGAATTGTTTATAGGAGGCAATGCCTACAAAATAACATCCCATTCCAGAAATCCTGTGATCACTGTGAGAAGAAGCAAGATACCCGCAAATATTGATACAATTGTCCTTCCTCTGGATATCACTTTTCAAACGCGGGAAAAGGTCCCTTATGCCGCCGGACTGGCAAAGTTATTCGGATCAGAGATTCACCTGATTACAGTGCGTCTTTCAAATTTAAAGAGTATTGAAAAAAAACTTCATCAGTACGCCGACCAGGTTGTCGCTTATCTTGATAGTCAGCATATTTCCTGTAAAATTAAACATCTGCATGGTAGCAATCTTACTGATTTGACTCTTGATTATTCACGTTCGGTAAATGCCGATCTGATCTCGGTAATGACTGAGCAGGAAAAGAGTGCTTCCAATTTGCTCTTAGGTAATTATACTCATCAATTGATAAACAAAGCTTATATTCCTGTTTTATCTTTTCCAAATTATCATCTGCGCATTACAGCTGAAGATATATGGACGTTAGGAGCCTTTAATCCCTGAATCTGAGATCGCTGCGGTATGTTCTTACCGACAGCATATCAATAGCACACTGGTACTAATTAAAGTTATCTCATTTTAAAACAAAACATACAAACAAAATGAAAACAAATAATAAGAAAAAAGTATTGATTGCCATGGATTATAATCCAACAGCACAAAAAGTTGCAGAAGGAGGCTTTTCATTGGCAAAATCGATGAATGCTGAGGTGGTCTTGTTGCATGTAATAACAGATCCTGTGTTTTATGCCACATCGGGATATTCTCCGATAATGGGTTTTAGTGGCTTTGCGGAAGTGAGTCCGATGGTTCTTGATAGTGTTGATGGACTGAAGAATGCATCTCTGCAATATCTTGACAAATCAAGACAGCACCTGGGTGACAAAACTATTCAAACTATGGTTAAAGAAGGTGACTTTGCCGAAACTATACTGGCTACTGCAAAAGAGGTGCATGCCGATATTATTGTTATTGGATCTCACAGTCAGAAATGGCTGGAAAATATTCTCATGGGAAGTGTAACTGAAAAAGTTTTGCATCATACTTCTATTCCGCTTTTCATCATTCCGACTAAAAAAATCACTTAACTCCTGTTAAAAAAGGATTAAATATGTTTGATATGAGAAAATTTATTTCTGTCATTATAAGCTGCATTTTTGTTGCGACTTTTATTGGTCCAAATTGCTTTGCCCAAACAACCAACAGTATTAAGGGTGAGCAGAATGAGAAGAAAAACCTACAGACCACCGGGAAAAATGGTGGGACCGAGTATAATAAAGGAAATACGCTCTACAAAAATAAATGTCAGTTCTGTCATGGGATACTGGGTGACGGGAGAGGACCGGCGGCTGAACCCCTCCTGAGACATCCGGCTGATTTCACCGATGCTGAATTTTGGAAGGAAGATGTCAATAATAAAATTTATAAGACAGTTATAGGTGGTAAGGAAATGATGCCTGCATTTAGTCTTGAAATTGATCAGATAAAGGCTATCACATTGTACATTTCTCAGACTTTCAAAAAATAAGATATAAATAATATTATAAGGAGGAATGAAAAATGATTCAAAAGAAACTAACCAAAGCACCTTATCATCTCATTATGATTGGGCTATTGAATCTATCGCTGCTGAACACCGCCCGGGCAACACCCAGTTTTGCGCGTCAGACAGGTATGAAATGTAATGAATGTCATACCATATTTCCTGAACTGACTCCATTTGGACGGCTCTTTAAACTTGGCGGATACGTAATGAGCAAAAGCGGAAAGTCATATGAATTTCCATCCCCCCTGGCAGCTATGGCTCAGGTCTCCTATACTGGACAAAAGGGTCTTACTTCGGGAATTGCCATTGGAAAAAGCGCCAATCAGCTTGCAAAACTTTTCATTGAAGGGGCCAAGGATATTATGTCGGCAGCCATGGTTGTTGGATTAGCTAGCGCCATTGTGGTAGTATTAGAGCAAGGAAAAATTATCGATTCCCTGCTTTACTACGCGGCTGGATCGATGGAAGGTTACGGCAAGTTGACCTCTCTGCTCATTATGTATATTTTTTATACGCTACTAAACCTTATTATTGCCTCTGGTTCGGCAAAAGCGGCACTCTCCATTCCTTTGATGGCGCAATTCTC
>JBBRXH010000254.1:0-2213 GCA_038248565.1 Peptostreptococcales bacterium
CATTACTACGCCTCCTTCGGATTTACCAGCAGCGGCGTTTCCGAATCCACCCATGGCGGCGCCATCTGGTATGATATGACCCTAGAGCTTTGAGAAATAGCGATACGAGGAGCGAAAATGAGCATTGAAGCAGTCAAAAAGTATTTCCTGGGCAATCAGTTTCCCCTTGAAGTAATCGAATTTAAAACAAGTACGGCGACCGTCGAACTGGCAGCTGCAGCCCTTGGCGTTGAGCCTGCCAGGATTGCTAAAACCATGGCCCTGAGACTTAAGGATCGGGATATTCTGGTTCTGGCCAAAGGCGATGTGAAGCTGGATAATAAGAAGTTCAAGGAATATTTTAATGAAAAACCAAGGTTTATCCGCATTGATGATTTAGAATCTGCCACAGGCCATCCTGTCGGCGGTGTCTGTCCTTTTGGCCTAACAAAGCCATTGCCAGTCTACCTCGATCGGTCCCTTCAGGTTTTCGATTATGTTTTCCCCGCAGGCGGCGGTCCAAATACCGCAGTCAGGATCGATGTGGACTATCTTGGGGAAATTACCGGGGGAATATTTGTGGATGTATGCAGTCAGGCGGTATGATACTGCATTGAAGGTCATCTGTGCCAACGGCCGCAGACCTCTTAACTGGAGTCTTTACACAAGCGTAACCTAATCTTAACAAAGGTTTTTGAGTCAAAACAGTAAAAGTGTGGTATACTAACAACGAAGTCTTAAGAAAGGAGACTGAGAGATATGATAAAAAACAAAAGTAAACTGATTCATTTAAGCCCCAAAGGTTATGGCCTGAACGGTCCGAAGATCCTGGTAAACCTGGATTCTTCAGTAAAAGTGCTGAAACTGGACAATGCCTACACAACAGGAAATTACTACACAGCATCCATGAGCGGAAAATAAGAACTGCCGTTAATAAAATTTAAAATTGAGTTTTAGAGAAATATCGCTGATTAGGCGATAATTTTTTTGCAATAGATTAGTTTCGTGGCATAATATAGTCGTGCCATAATCCAATTGAAAATACAGCACACCCGGTTGCTAATGATACTATGCACGCGGGCTTGAATTAAATATGAAAGTTGAGGCAATTTATGGAGAATTTTGTTTTTAAGAATCCCACCACTATCATCTTTGGCCGCGGAACTCTGGATCAGGCAGGCGCTTATTCCCTTAAATATGGTAAAAATATTATGCTGGTCTACGGGGAGGGTTTTGCCCGGAAATCTGGTATCCTGGATAGAGTTCTTGCATCCCTGGGCAAAGAGGGTCTTAATGTCATTGAATTTCCAGGTGCTATGCCGAATCCCCTTCTCTCCCATGTTGAAAAGGGAATAGCCCTTTGTCGCGAGCATGATATCGACTTGATCCTGGCCGTCGGCGGCGGCAGCGTCATCGATGTGGCTAAGACTATCGGGGTTGGGGCCCTTTATAAAGGCGATGTCTGGGATCTTTTTGACATGTTGGCCTTTGCATCAGAAACCTTACCCGTCGGTGTCATCCTCACCGTACCCGGCACCGGCAGCGAATCCAGCAACAGCAGCGTCATTACCAATGATAGTACTTTAATAAAACGTGGGTTAAATGATGATAGTATTAGGCCGGTTTTTGCCATAATGGATCCTGAGCTTTCCTACACCCTGAGCAGTTATCAGACCGCCTGCGGCGTTGCCGATGCTATGTCCCATGTTATGGAGCGCTATTTCTCTGCTACCACTCAGGTAGACTGCACCGACAGAATGTGCGAAGCTCTTCTAAAAAGTCTGATCCAGAGTGGCCCCATTGCCCTCTCAGAACCCCTTAATTATGACGTCAGAGCAGAAATTCTGCTGGCAAGCAAGTTTGCCCATGATAATACCGTCGGTGTAGGCAGAATCGGCGATTTTTCGACCCACAAACTGGGCCATCAACTCAGTGTTTTTTACGGCATGGCTCATGGCGCCTCCGTCGCCCTTATGTTCCTGGCCTGGATGGCCTATGTCTATAAACACGACCTGAATCGCTTTGTCCAGTATGCGGTAAGAGTCTGGGATGTAGCACTGCCACCAGTGCTTCTTGATAACAAAGCGGAGCTTTTTGATAACAAAACTGAAGCTTCTGCAATAAGAACAGAGGCGATGGAAAAAGTGGCTCTCGAAGGCATCAGACGCACCGCCGAATTCTTCAAAAGCTTGGGACTTCCCATCAGCCTTACAGAAGCCGGGATCCCTTCTGAC
>JBBRXH010000255.1:0-2187 GCA_038248565.1 Peptostreptococcales bacterium
CAGAGGTAAGGAAACAGAAATCAGCGCTGAGGATTCCAAGATAAAAGTTTTCCTGATTCCAACCAACGAAGAACTTGTTATTGCAAGAGATACCGTTGAAATCATAAGCAAACTTCATTAAAAAAATATTGACAAAGATAATGCTCTGCAATATAATGAAATTCGTTAGTTTTATGATGCAAGGAGGTGTTTTAGAATGGCAGTACCAAAGAGGAAAATATCAAAAGCAAGAAGAGATAAAAGAAGAGCCCCCAATATGAAAAAGACATTACCAGGATTGTCTATATGTCCGCAGTGTCATGAGCCTAAGCTTGCACATAGGGTTTGCCCAAATTGCAATTACTATGACGGTAGGGAAGTTATCGCTTCTGAAGCGTAGGATAGTATTATATGTATTTTAAAAGAAGCTGCATTGCAGCTTCTTTTTTAGCGTTCTCAATCTGTAGGCTTAAATCAACGGCTCATCCTCTAAGATCGTCTAAAAGTTTGGTCTTAGAACGTGTTTTGTCATCTTTTTGCTTGATTATTTTTGCTGGGGTTCCAGCGACGACGCAGTCAGATGGAACATTTTCAGTAACAACCGAACCTGCTGCGACAACTGAGTTTTTACCAATATGCACTCCCTCAAGAATGACAGCATTTGCTCCGATCAACACGCCATCCTCTATAATCACAGGAGTGGCGCTGGGAGGCTCTAAAACTCCGGCTACAACAGCGCCTGCTCCTACATGAACATTCCTGCCGATGGAGGCCCTTGCTCCAAGAACTGCATTCATATCGATCATTGAGCTGTCTCCGATTGAAGATCCAATATTAATGACGGCGCCCATCATAATAACGACATTTTTACCGATTTTGACACCATCACGAATCACAGCACCGGGTTCAATCCTTGCTTCTAGTTCTTTAATATCAAGCATGGGTATGGCAGAATTTCGCCTGTCATTTTCTATATAAAAGCTGCTAATAGTTTCTTTATTATCCTCAAGAAGCAATTTAACGTCTGAATAATCTCCAATAACTACCCAAAAGCTATTTTGGCCGAAAATCTGCAAATTTTCATTTTCAGTCTCGGATAAATAACCCTGTATAAAGACTTTGATGGGCGTTGTTTTTTTTGCTTCTTTTATATATTTAGCGATTTCATAAGGGTCTGTCAAATCAAATAAACTTTTCATTATAAAAATCCTTTCAGTTCAGTTAAATTAAATCCTTCATGGAATAAAGGCCCTTATCTTTTGTAACTATAAATTTTGCTGCTTTTAGAGCGCCTCTGGCAAAAATCTCCTTCGATAGAGCTGTATGCGTTATTTCGATAATTTCATCCGGCCCTGCAAAAATTACCGTATGCTCTCCGGGTATAGTTCCACCTCTGACGGCGTGAATGCCAAGCTCAGAAATGCTACAGTTGTCCGACTTACTATGTCTGCCATAGATAAAATCTTTTTTTACGGCGCAAGCCTCGTTTATGGCTTCGGCAAGAAGAAGGGCTGTTCCGCTGGGGGAGTCAGTCTTCTTGTTGTGGTGCTTTTCTATGATCTCGATATTAAAATCTGCCTCGAGGGTCGGAACGAGTTCGAGTAAGGCTTTTGCAATCAGATTGATGCCAAGAGACATGTTAGACGAATTAAAAACAGCTATTTTTGTTGCAGCATCATTTATAAGGGAACGTTCAGCGGATCCAAGGCCAGTTGTTGCTACAATTACTGGAGTTTGTGAAGATACGCAATACTCAAGAAGGCCGGCTACAGCAGAGTAATGTGAAAAATCTATAACAAGATCCGCCTTTATATTGCAATCGGCGGGGTATGCAAATACTTTAAAAGAATTCTGATCCATTAGCGTCTGATCGATGCCGGCAACTATTTCCATGTCGGAATCTTTATCGATCAACTGCTGTATGATTTTGCCCATTTTGCCATGGCAGCCGTGCAAGATGATTTTTATCACAACAAATTCTCCTTATAACAGACCATATGCATGCAATTCCTTTTTAATAATATCCATTGAAACCGATTCCGGAGCGCATAGAGGCAGGCGATATTCCAAATCGATCTTACCCATTAAATAAAGAGCTGCCTTTACAGGAATTGGATTGACTTCAACAAACATAGCATCTATTAGAGGTTTCATACTAAGCTGTAATTCACATGCGCCTTTCATATCTCCCGATAGGAAACGCATAAC
>JBBRXH010000256.1:0-2169 GCA_038248565.1 Peptostreptococcales bacterium
AGGAGATATCCAAGGTCTATGGAGATAAACTGAATATTACCTTTACGCCGCATCTGATGCCGATGAAGCGGGGCATTCTGGCGACATGTTATATCAACGCTGTGACTTTCTGCACAGAGGATGATATCTATACTATTTATGAACGTTTCTACAGCAGGTTACCTTTTATAAGAGTCAGAAGAGAGCCCCTGGAGACCAGATACGTGAGTCATACCAATTTCTGCGACATCAGCATCAAAGTCGATCTTCGGGCAAGGCGCATCGTGATCACCTCAGCTATCGATAATCTTATGAAGGGTGCGGCGGGACAGGCGGTTCAGAATATGAACATCATGTTTGGGTTTGAAGAAACCGCAGGCCTCATGGATCAGATGCCGATCATTCCATAAATCCACCGCCGGCTTAGGGAGCACGAACACTCAAATAAAGATGAAGAAGGTGCTTGGATGTTTAGAGAAATCAAAAAGAAAAGGCTGATCCTGGATAACAGAAAACCTTATACTCAGGAGAGCGCAGCTTATATTCAGGAGCTGAATACGCTGGACTGGATCTATTCCTCCATAAGGCTGGACGGGAAGAGCATCAGCAAAGAAAACGTCCTGAGGATCATCAAAGGTGAGTTCGTTACTGAATGCAGCATCGATGAGCATCTGGAGGTGCGGAATTATTGTGACACCATCAAACTTGCCGAAGATATGAAGGAAATGAGCATTGAGCTCAGCGTGACTTATATCTTCAAGCTTTATCAGGCCCTGGCAAAACCGGATTTTTTAAATTACAGGCGAAGCAACCCGGTTTTAAGAGAAATCGACTATATCCCTCCTCATTTCAATGAAATCGACGAACAGATGGAAATCATGATCCAATGGCTGAAGACTGAAGATGTGGGTGTGAATCCTATTATGAAAGCTGCCATCCTTCACAATAAATTTATTGAAATCTATCCCTTTGAGCATCATTCAGAAAGCATGGCGAGAATGGTCATGCAGTATGAACTGATCAGAAACGGACTGCCGCCGGTCATGATCCAGATGTCTGAGCAGGAATATAACAAGGCTGTTTTGGACTTTTTAAAGACAGAGGATACAATGCCGCTCTATGAGATGCTGCTGCGGGGCGTATACAATAAACTCGAGGTACTGCTTCAGCTGACGGCGTAAGCTGTTTTTAATAGCAGTCAAAAACAAAGATTATCTGCAAAAAACTGGAGGCTTTTATGAACTATGCAGTCATTGGACTTGGCGGAACCGGAGGCTATCTTGGCGGACTTTTGGCCAGAGCCGGGGAGTGCGGGGTAGAGGTGCCCGTGAGCAGATATGTTTATAATTCCTTTTCGGCTTTCTCGATCATTTTGGCAACACTGTCAAAGGATGTGGAACCCTGAGATTTTTTTGCTTCGATGCAGGCGGTGACGCTGATCTTGTCATAAAAGTCCGCCGCGAATTTGTCTGAGAAGCCTTGAAGCTCTTCCATGGTCAAAGCCTCTAGGGCTTTATTCTGATTGATACAGTAAAGGACCATCTTGCCGATGACTTCGTGGCAGTCTCTGAAAGCCAGGCCTTTTCCCACCAGATAGTCGGCGGCATCCGTAGCGTTCATGAAACCTTTTTTGGCGGCCTGAGCCATGTTATCTTTCTTTATATGCAGGGTGTTCAGCATATCCGTGAAAATGGCGACGGATTTTTTGACCGTATCGCCGGCATGAAATACCGGTGGCTTGTCCTCCTGCATATCTTTGTTGTAAGCCAGGGGGAGACCTTTCATAATAGTCAGAACGGCCATCAGGTCTCCGTATACGCTGCCGGTTTTGCCCCGGATCAGCTCGGCCATATCCGGGTTTTTCTTTTGGGGCATGATGCTGCTGCCGGTGCTGTAGGCATCGTCCATCTCCACAAAAGAAAATTCCGAAGAGCTCCAGATAATCAGCTCTTCGCAAAACCGGCTAAGATGCATCATGGTAATCGAGCAGGCGCTGATAAATTCGATGGCGAAATCCCTGTCGCTGACAGCGTCCATGGCGTTTTCGCTGATGCCTGCAAAACCCAGCTCGCCGGCTAAAAAGACTCTATCCGTATCATAGGTAGTGCCTGCCAGAGCTCCGCTGCCCAGAGGAAGCACATCCATACGGGAAGCACAATCCTTAAATCTGCCCAGATCCCTTTTAAACAT
>JBBRXH010000257.1:0-2130 GCA_038248565.1 Peptostreptococcales bacterium
ACATAGAACTTGTTGTAATAACTACCGAGCCAATTATACCCGCAATCATTCCCCGCAGTGTAAACTGCTCTTTGAATGACTGAGCGTATTTGATGCCTTTTTCTGCCATACATCATTCCTCCTTTTTATAAATATAATAAAATAAATAATTCCGGGCAAATATTTTTTATACATCTCTTATACAAATATCTGCCTCTTGTAAGACATTGTATCATCATTTTTTTGCCCCTACAAGATAGGTTCATTAATATTTATTTCGTCTCAGAATGTTTAAATTCGAATCTCCAAGCGTCTTCACACATTTCAATCAAATCCCGTTTCGCCTGCCATTTCAGATGGTGAAACGCTTTGGACGGATTTGCATAACATGCATCAATATCTCCGCTCCTTCTATCGACTATTTCATAGGGAATTTTAATGCCGTTTGCCTTTTCAAAGGCGCCTATGATATCAAGAACTGAATAACCGGTTCCGGTGCCCAGATTATAAACAGACAAACAGCCAACCTTCTCAATACACTTCAAGGCAGCCACATGACCCTCTGCCAGATCACAGACATGAATATAGTCCCGAACACCGGTACCATCCTTTGTACTATAGTCACCACCAAAAACCCTCAGTTTAGAAAGCTTGCCCGATGCAACCTGAGCGATAAAAGGAAACAGATTATTGGGAATTCCTTTTGGGTTTTCTCCAATTAGGCCGCTTTTATGGGCTCCTGCGGGATTAAAATAACGAAGGATTATAATTGTCATAGACGGATCCGCTTTGGCCATATCCTTCAGTATATTTTCTATCATGAGTTTGGTCATCCCATAAGGGTTTGTTGCGAAGAGGGGGAAGTCTTCATCGATAGGAACAGTATTCGGGTTTCCATAGACGGTGGCCGAGGAGCTGAAAACAAGATTCTTAACCTGAAATTCTTCCATAACTTTCAGTAACGAAAGTGTAGCCCCCAGATTATTGTCATAATACTTAAGTGGAAAAGTCACGGACTCTCCAACTGCCTTGAGTCCTGCAAAGTGAATAACGGAATCGATTTTTTCCTTACGGAAGACTTTTCTCAATTCCTCTGTGTTCCTTAGATCAGTTTTATAAAATTTTATCCTGCCTCCTGAAATTGTTTCTATGCCCGATAAGGCTTCAAGGCTGCTGTTAGAGAGATTATCAACAACTATGACATCATAGCCCGCCGATAACAGCGACACGCAGGTGTGGCTTCCGATATAGCCGGCACCACCTGTAACAAGGATAGCCATTAAATAACCCCCTTTGGTTTTGCCCGTTCATACTGAACCGGCCACGCTACGTCGTATCCCAGCTCTGCGGCCGAAGCCAGACTCCAATAAGGATTTCTAAGCTGGCCTCTACCCACATACACAAGATCCGTTTTACCGTCTTTGATGAGTCCGTTTGCAAAGTCTGCTTCTTTGATCAATCCACCACCGATCACCGGTAGCCCGGTCTTCTTTTTAATGATTTCAGCGTGACTGATCTGATAACCCTGATAGGTTTTGGGTACCACGGGCACCACGCCTCCCGTGCTGACATCCACAAGGTCGACGCCATATGCTTTGACGGAGTTGATGATTTCAGCAAGGTCTTCTGCCTGATTTCCCCCATCCATATAATCCTCTGCCGTGATTCTCACTAAAAGCGGTTTTTCCGCCGGCCAGTATTCACGAGCAGCTATGATCACTTCTTTTAAGATTCTCGTTCTGTTTTCAAGGCTGCCACCATAGCTGTCAGTTCTTTGATTTGTCAAAGGCGATAAAAATTGATTGATCAGGTAGCCATGGGCTGCGTGAATTTCAATAGCATCAAATCCCGCCAACCTGGCTCTTTTTGCACCAAGGGCAAAAGCCCGCACCGTATCTTTAATCTCCTGAATGCTCATCTCTTCGGGAATCACGGATTTTTCATCATAGGCAATGGGGCTGGGGGCTAAGATCCGCTCCCCCTTGGCTTCGCACTTTCTGCCTGCGTGATTCAGCTGGATCGCGATTTTTGCGCCATAACTTTGGACATCTTTTACAATCTCGCTAAGGCCCTGAATCTGTGAATCTTCCCAAATACCCAAATCATTTCCGCTGATCCTGCCAGCGGGATTGATTGCTGTCGCTTCAAGTA
>JBBRXH010000258.1:0-2112 GCA_038248565.1 Peptostreptococcales bacterium
AGTATTTCAGACCGCTAAGAGAAAAAGCCATTGAATCAGGGCTTATGGATCCCAAGGTCATGGGCGTTGACATCAACACCCTGATCTATCAGGTACCCGGCGGCATGCTGTCCAACCTGGTTTCACAGCTCAAAGCACAGAATGCTATGGATAAATTTGAAGATGTGCTCAAAGAAGTCCCGAGAGTCAGAGAAGATCTGGGTTATCCGCCTCTTGTCACTCCAACGAGCCAAATCGTAGGTACCCAGGCGGTGCTCAACGTGGTTATGGGCGAACGCTATAAGATGATCCCCAATGAAGTCAGAATGCTGGTAAAAGGCATGTACGGCAAGACGACTGTGCCTATCAGCGCTGAAATCATCAAGAAAATCATTGGAGATGAGCCTGTCGTCACTGTAAGACCTGCTGACCTGATTGAACCTGAACTCGAAAAGACCAAAAAAGAAATCGCTCAGTATGTAGAGCAGGATGAAGATGTCCTGTCCTACGCTATGCTACCCCAGCCGGCCATCGAGTTCTTCAAATACCGAAATGCTCAGCGTTACCAGATCGATTCGAGTTTGCTGAATGAAGAAGATCGGGTCTATCCGGTTTAATAGACCAACAAATGAAAGGGTGTGGCTATTATGTTTGAAAAGCTGTTTGAGAAAAAGGAAAAAGAGCACTGGCGCGATGGAACCTTTTTGACCACAGTGAACAATTCCATAGAAGCGGATATCCTGGAGTCCAAACTGATGTCGGAAGGAATTCCGGTCATGAGAAGATATAGCGGTGCAGGCAATGCTCTGGAAATCATAATGGGCACGAACAACACGACTCCCGTCGATCTTTATGTCCCGGAAGCCAGCCTTGAGGATGCACGAAATATCATCGTGCCCGTTCCGCTGGAGGATGATGATCCGGATATGAACAACAGCCAGTCGAAATAAATATTTAGGGTGCAGACATGAGTCCGCACCCTTTTTTTAGTTTTGTATCAAGATTTGACTAGAACCTTCATTTAGTGAGTTGGTATGAGTGATTGTATAATTATTTGAAAAGACCTTTAATGAAATCTTCGAATTCCTGCAGTATTTCATCCATGGGCTTGTTCATATCGTCCAGATTCAGTCCATAGAAGGGCGGCATTTTTAGTCCTCTCGCAGCGATTTCCTTCTGGAGCTCTTCGATATAGACTCCGGTACCTTCGGCTAGAGATTTGTTGTAATCAAGGTCTTTTGGTCTGCCTCCCCAGTCTTCGTCAAAGCTGGTCAGCGTCACGCCGCAGGTGGGTGAGCCGTTGCTGCTCAGGACTGCTACGGTTTCATAGCCGACCTTCTCATAATTTTCCATATAATCGGCCACCTGCCTTGCAAGATCTCGGCAGAAGTTCCTAAAACCTACATTGTCATAGAGATTTTTAGTGTGCCACCAGCGTTGAACGCCTAAATAGAGTGTTTCGGGGCAGGCCATCTGCTGAACGCCCAAATCATATTTATATAAAGTATCAAGGACATCCTTGCATAAACCGGGATACCTGGCAAGCTCCTTGACCTTATTATTGGCATTCATCAGGCAACTGGAAACAAAAATAATTTTTTTACTTCTGGCATCATCCGTATGTAAAGTCATAGTACACCTCCGTTGATTATTTTGATTCTATTATAGCACCGGTGATTATTTTGATTCTATTATAGCACCGGAAAAACTAAAATCAAGGGTCGCAAATGCATAGGGCAAAATGCCTTTTACATCAAAACCCGCTTAGTATAAAAGCGCGTTGCGGGGCAATGGAATTAATGATAAAATAAGGCAGCTAATACCCTATAATCGAAAAATGCTAGTAGCACAAGATTTGTACTATAGCTTATCCTAATCACTGACAGAAAAGGAAACCCAATGGAAAGAAGCAGCGGCATTCTGATGCCCATCAGTTCACTCCCTTCCCCCCACGGCATCGGAACCTTAGGTAAAGCCGCCTATGAGTTCGCAGGCAGCTTGAAGCTGGCGGGCCAAAAATTCTGGCAGGTGCTTCCTCTCGGGCCTACAAGCGAGGGGGACTCACCCTATCAGTCGTTTTCAACCTTCGCCGGTAACCCTTATTTTATCGATTTGGGTATACTCTGTGAAGAA
>JBBRXH010000259.1:0-2111 GCA_038248565.1 Peptostreptococcales bacterium
AGCTGGTGTATTTAACGCCGTAGGTTGCCGCTATATAGACTACAGTAAGAATCGTCCCCAGGAGCAATGCATACTTTAGGGTATCCCGATTTATTGACCGCATTCTCTTATAACACAGCAAAACCGCCAGAAAAAAAGCAAACAGGAATCTCAATGCATTCAGGTTTAAAGCTTCAACCCGCACCAGACTAACGTCGATAAGATAATAGGATGTCCCCCAAAAGAGTGTCACTAAAAGCAGCATGCCATCTGCCCTGATTTTTTCGCCCATTATTTTCTCTCCATCATAAAGCATATGTCATATATCATAATTGACATTGACATTCTTGTAAAGGTACAATGATTTAGATAATTTATCCCAGTTATGAGGTTGCCATGGAAAATTTACCGATAATCAACACTAAGCAGTTCTACAAATCCGTGCTTAGCATAGCTCTGCCCATAGCTTGCCAGAGCCTGATTGCTTCTACTTTAAATCTTGTGGATACACTGATGATCGGCAGTCTTGGCGAGCTTGAACTCGCAGCAGTTGGTTTATCCACCCAGATTTATTTTGTCCATTATATGTTGCTGTTTGGTATCACCAGTGGTGCTTCAACCTTTATAGCCCAGTTTTGGGGCGTAAGGGATATGAAGAACATTCGCAGAGTAACAGGTTTCGCCATGGTCATGAGCTTTACTGCAAGTCTCATTTTTTTTATTCCCGGCTTCTTTTTCCCGGAAGCCGTGTTAGGTATATTTACCGACGACCCTGCGATAATAAGTTTGGGTGCTCAATTTGTATCAACTGCATCTTTTGTTTTTCTAACCCTTAGCCTCGTTGTCCCTTTGGTCTCCGCCTTAAGGATCACCGAACAGACAAAACTCCCATTAAAGATAAGCATCGTCGTTTTCTGCACAAATACTTTCCTTAACTATGTATTGATATTTGGAAATTTTGGTATGCCAGCCCTGGGCGTCAAAGGATCAGCCATAGCAACCCTTATTGCGAGATGTCTCGAATTGCTATTAATCCTATTTGTAGTTGTTATCAGAAAGAATCTGATTTACGGCAGGATTAGAGACTTTTTCTCATTTAATATTCAGTTGGTTAAACGCGTTATCAGAAATGCGCTCCCTACAACCATAAATGAAGTTATGTGGGGTTCCGGTATGGCCGCTTATAACGCTGCCTATGGCCGAATGGGCGTTACGGAATTCGCCTCAGTTCAGGCGAGTTCTTCGATCATGACACTTTTTATTCTTGCAGCTTTCAGTTTGGGTGATGCCACCTTGATTTTGGTAGGCAAGCGCCTCGGAGCGGGAGAATTGGTCTATGCCTACGCAAAAGCCAAAAAGCTGCTGAAGCTTGCCGCTATCGTTGGCGCCATATCAGGAGTTTTACTCATTCTACTCTCCCCTATGATCCTTCAGCTTTTCAATTTCACAGAGAAAGGACAGTTTTATGCCAGAAATATACTTCTCGTTTACGGACTCTTTATGAGTATTAAGGTATATAACGGCATTAATATTACAGGGCCATTCAGGGCAGGCGGGGATACTAAGTTTGCCATGCTCGCTGAGGTCGGCTGTGTTTGGCTCATCGGTGTACCGCTGGCTTTTTTGGGAGCCCTATATTGGTCACTACCAGTCTATATGGTCGTACTTATGACCCAAACCTCAGAATTGGTTGAATTTGTTCTCTGCTACAGCAGATTCAAATCTAAAAAATGGGTCAATACTATGATTCATGATATTTGAAGTCAAAAGGTTCGAACTAATCAATGAACTAAATTTCAGCTATAAAAATTTCCAAAGCCAAAGTCTTATCCAAAATCCCGGCTTTAATTCTTTGATCGACCTGATAGGCGGCTTGTAGCACCGCTCTAAGCTTTTGAAGGGAATAGTTTTCGCAGAGACTGAGCATCAGCTTCACCCTGTACTCATTCAGTCCCAGATAAGCGGCGATTTCCGGGAGGTTCTTGCCATCCTCCTTCATCTCCTTAATTAAGGTAACCGTTTCAAACTGACTGCATATCAGGCCTAAAATTTTATACTCGTTTTCTCCATAAAGAAACAGATGGGTCAGCATATGAAATGCAGCGCCTTTATTGCCTTTGCCTAAAGCATCC
>JBBRXH010000260.1:0-2106 GCA_038248565.1 Peptostreptococcales bacterium
ATCCTATAGTCCAAGATGGGCCCATAATAATGGAATAAATACGATTTATCAAGAAATCGATCTTGTTCCTCATCTGACAGTCGCAGAAAATATATTTTTGGGCAACGAACCATTAACAGCGTTTAAGAATATCAACAAGATTGAGATGAACAAAAAAGCAGAAGCTGTCTTTAAAGATATGGGTATTGAAATGGATGTAAACGCCAAACTTCAAGATTTGAAGGTTGCAAATCAGCAGTTAGTTGCCATTGCAAAAGCGCAGGCATTTAACTGTAAGGTCATGATTTTGGATGAACCTACATCAGTTTTCACGAAAACAGAAGTTGAACTATTGTTTAAATTAATTAGAAAATTAAAAGAACAGAAAATTGCTTTATTATATATTTCCCATCATATCGAAGAAATTTTTGAAGTTGGAGATCGTATCACCGTGTTAAGAGATGGAGCACTAGTTCGCACTGGGTTGATCGGTGAATTCAACAAGGATTCTCTGATCAAATCAATGGTAGGCAGAGATGTTAAAATTGAAAGACAGGAGAATGACCGTAAAATAGGCGAGGAAATCCTTTGTGTCGAAAACCTGGGTCAAGATGGTGTTGTCGATGATATTTCTTTCAAACTGCATAAGGGAGAGATCTTGGGGATCGGTGGACTGGTAGGTGCCGGCAGGACGGAAATGGTAAGACTCGTTATGGGTGCAGACAGCAAACAAAGGGGCAAAGTCATTTACATGGGCAAAACAATCCGCATCAAATCTCCTAATCATGCTTTGCGCTTAGGGATAGGACTGGTTCCAGAGGACAGAAAACAAGAAGGAATTGTACCACATCGATCTGTGTCGGAAAATATGGCTTACAGCCTAATCCAAAAGAAATCAAAATTTGGCCATGTACCGTGGAAATCTATCAAGAAAACAGTGATGGACAATTTTAGGAATTTGAATGTGCAGCCCCAAAACCCAAGCAAGAATATTAATTTTCTCAGTGGTGGAAACCAGCAGAAAGCGGTTCTTGGCAAGATGCTTTGTGCAAACTGCGATGTATTAATCCTTGACGAACCTACCAGAGGCGTCGATGTGGGGGCCCGTGAAGAAATATATAAAGTCATGAAAGATCTTAAACAAAAAGGCTTGGCCATTTTGATGATTTCTTCGGATCTTATAGAGCTCATGTCTCAGTCGGACCGTATCCTGGTCATGGCCGGAGGAAAAATTGCCGGAGAATTCAGTAGCAGTGAGGCCACAGAGGAGAATATCCTTGCCTTGGCGCTTTCACAGGGAGGGAAAAAGCAATGAAGTTTAGAGATAAATTTGGGCGCTATCTGAGCATCCTGAACAAATACAGTGCCATAATAGCGTTGGGCATCATTGTCCTTTATGGCATCCTATTCGTTCCGTATTTTATGTCCGCTGCCAATATGAAAGCGATTCTATTTCAGTATTCAATTAT
The DNA here is from genome assembly GCA_038248565.1 of Peptostreptococcales bacterium. GTDB lineage: Bacteria > Bacillota > Clostridia > Peptostreptococcales > Anaerovoracaceae > JBBRXH01. The sequence continues at coordinate 1,449 of JBBRXH010000260.1, forward strand.
TGGATTTCTTGCTTTAGGCCAGCTACTGGTTATTATTACCGGTGGAATAGATCTTTCTCAGGGATCCTTGGTTGCCTTCACATCTATTGTTGCGGCCGTATTGATGGCTCAGGTTGGGCTGCTCACTGCAGTAGCCGGAGCTATATTTTTCTGTAGTCTTTTGGGCCTTTTCAGTGGGCTTCTTGTCTCCCGTACCAAAATACCGGCGTTCATCGTGACGTTGGGGATGCTTGGTATAGGAAGAGGATTGGCCAAATTTGTAGCGAATGCCAAGCCGGTTCCCATAGCAGATGAATTTTTCAGAGGCCTTGGCAGAGCGGAATTGTTTGGCATCCCTGTTTCCGCTATTCTTTGGATCATTGCCAGCATATTACTTTATCAATTTCTCAAAAGAAGAAGACTTGGCAAATATATTTATGCGGTTGGCAGCAGCGAAGAGAGTGCTAGGCTTGCCGGAATCAATATAAAAAAGGTTAAGCTATTTGTCTATACCATGTCCGCATTCCTAACTTCAATCGGTGCCCTAATGTGGGCTTCCCGGCTGGGATCTGGATCGCCTATAGGTGGTGTCGGCTACGAGCTTGAAAGCATTGCAGCAGTCATCGTAGGAGGTGCAAGTTTATACGGTGGAACCGGTTCTGTGGTAGGCACCATGGCG
>JBBRXH010000261.1:0-2039 GCA_038248565.1 Peptostreptococcales bacterium
CTCAGTGTTTCCTACAATTAAATTGATGGAGGCTCGATCTGATTTGGATAAATTAATAGCTGGATTTATTAATAAAGCACATTCTTCGAGTTTCTTTTGATATTCATCGTTTTCACCGCTAATATCAACTATTTGTAAGTCAGGATAAAGTCGCGCTGTTAATCGAACGATTAAATCTAAAGTAGCCCTTCCCTCATGGCTTCTGACAGCAATATTATCAAAGACAATTCCTATTTTATTCTGACTAAGAATTTGTTCAAATCTCTTTCTGTCAAACGCTTTTAAAACTTGTGCTGCTCCTAATGCTGCTTTATCAAAAAAATTAGCTAATGCCATATTATATTAATTGCTTATCCCTTTCGGTCAAGTTGATTTGATTATTTCATTAAATGGCATAGGGGGAGTATCTAACGCTTGTTGAACCAACCTATAAAACAGCTTCCCCCTGTAAGTTGATACTTTCCTGTTAAACCGAAACGCAAATTCATCCAAATAATGTGGTAGATGTTTTGGTGATACTTTTCCTTGATGAGTCCCATTAAGCCATCTTTTAACCAATGAGTCAACCATGTGTACATGAGGTAAAAGTTCATGAGCTTGTTGTCCACTGCCAGAAATAACCTTGATCTCATGTTCATATTTGTCCGACTTTGACAGAGGCTTGTATCCTGTCCAACCATCAGTAATAACTTTGCTGCCCGGATCTACATTGTCTTCAATGAATTCAATAAGATTTTCACCTGATGAATCAGGTATACACTTGAAACGGACTCTCCCAATTTGTTTTCCAATACATTCAGTTGCCACAACTACCAATGTTTTAGTTTCCGCTCCTCGCCCCTGATTGCCTTTGCCAATTTCCATTCCTCCAATGTAGGTTTCATCCACTTCAACGATTCCTTTAAGATTGTCCCTACCAGGTCGTACCATTGCCCTTCGCAGCTTTTGCAACCATGTCCAGGCCGTTTCATAGGATCCGAATCCCATAAAATCCATGAGATTGTATGCACTTGCTCCAGTCTTTTGAGCAACTACCCACCACATGATGTGAAACCACAGTAATAAGGGTTTTCTTGTTCCGTGAAATATCGTACCTCCGGTAATTGATGCCTGATAGCCACATGAGGAGCAATGTATCAACTTTTGTTTTGTCATCCAGTATTGGTTGCTATTACACTTTGGGCAGATATAGCCTTCTGGCCATCTCATAGTAAAGATATAATTCCAACAATCTTCCTCACCCTTAAATTGTTCAAGGAATTCTTGAAAATCTTTCGGATATTGTTCTACTTTTGTCATAAGTACAAAGGTACAAAAATCTTTACTTGACTAAAGGGGATAAGCAGTTTAAAAAATTAAGGCAAGAGAAAACACTTTTTATTACTATTTACTGAATACAGGCATGATAAGAAGCAAGAGTGATAAAACTGTCAGTAAAACTACGGCACCCCAGCCGATTATGTTCTGAACAGCATTATTCACGTACGTTCCCATAATCTTTTTGCTGTTTATCAGAAGTATCATACTTACAAGAACCACTGGCAAGAGAATACCGTTCAGTACCTGTGACCATACAGAAATCTTTATAAGCGGGGCATTTGGAATCAGAATGATTATGGCTGAAACAATAAGTATGCCGGTATAGAGAGTATAAAATTCCTTCGCTTCATCCCATTTTTTATCGATACCTGCTTCAAAACCAAATGCTTCGGAAACGTAATAGGCAGTTGCGAGTGGCAGAATCGTTGCAGAAAATACTGATGCCACAAAAAGTCCGAAAGCGAATACCTGTGATGCAAGAGCACCGGCTAATGGCTTCAACGCCAGAGCTGCATCTTTGGCTTCGTTAATCTGAATACCACCAGGGTACAATGTTGAGCCGCAGGCTACCATAATAAAAAAAGCTACCACAATTGTGACCAGACCTACTTCAAGCTTGAATGGCCTAGCCGGGTTGGTCGCTGTTAACAATTTGACTAGTCCTTACAGGTATGGTGGATATTATGGAGCTCCGACTTATGGAGGATATTATGGAGCAC
>JBBRXH010000262.1:0-1976 GCA_038248565.1 Peptostreptococcales bacterium
ACATGGGTCAGCATCCTTGTACCTATAAAAGAACCCGGTAGCGGCAAAGTCATAGCAGTTTTTGGCATAGATTATCCTGCAACCGAATGGTATAACAAGGCAAATATGGTAGCCTTTAAAGCGGCCATTACATTATTTGTCATACTGCTGCTCATTATCGCGTTTTATATCATTCTCAAAAATAATATAACGATCAGGAAGAATGAAGAAAGCCTGCTGGAAGCCCAAACCATAGGAAATATTGGGAATTGGGAGCTTGATATTGCTACGATGCGAATCAGTGCCTCAAGTCAGGCATTTAACATCTACGGCATCAAACGACAATCGGAGTATTTGCCTCTAAATGAGTTGCAGCGATGCGTGCTGCCCGAATATAGAGAAGATCTGGATAAGGCCTTAAAGGGGCTGATTAATGAAAATAGAGACTATGATCAGGAATTTAAAATTAAGAGAATAGATGACGGCAGAGAGCGATATGTTCAGTCAAAAGCGGAGCTCGTCCTCGATGAAGCCGGAAAACCATCAAAAGTGGTCGGTATCATCAGCGATATTACAGAAGAGATGTTGGAAAAAGACCTTCTGATCAGGATGGTACAATTCTCTGAAGAGCTTCTTATATCGGATAACCAGAGGATTGACTATCAGAAAATTCTTTCCAATCTCTGCGAACTCTCAGCCGCAAAATATGGTTTTTTAACCCTTTACGATCAGAAAAGCGACAGATTTAAAACCATCGCTGCTCATGGCATAGAACCACTGATGGAACAGGCCGCTAAGCTGATGGGCCATGACATTATAGGGACAGAATGGCCTAATTATATGACCGATAATGCCAAACTTAGCGGAAATACGGTTACATATTTCTCATCTTTTAAGGATTTAGCAGATGACATTATCCCAATACCTATCGTTAAAGCCCTTGAAAAAATGCTGGATATAGGAGACACTGCCGTCGTAAAGATAGCTGGTGATGAGAAGATTGCCGGGGACTTCACGCTGCTCATGGCCAGCGGTAAAAAAATCGAAAATGATTACCTTTTAGGGATCTATTCCCGCCAGATCAATTTATTCTTCTCAAGAATTTTCGCTCAGGAAACATTGAAGAGAAGCGAAGAAAAATACAGACTTCTCACAGAAAACGCCTCCGACGTTACATGGGTACTAAATTTAACCCAGAATAAGTTCGTCTATATCAGCCCTTCTGTTTATCAGCTGCGCGGGGTCACCGTGGAGGAAGCTATGGCGGAAAGCCTTCAGGAGTCCTTGGCACCGGAGTCTTTTAACAGAGCTTCAGACTCTATTTCAAGAGGCGTTTCCAATTTCATAATGGATCCGGCAAAACCCCAGGTAGGTATTCATCAATATCAGCAGTCCTGCAAAAACGGCAATAAGATTTGGGTCGAAGCCTCAACCAAATACCGCTACAATTTTGATGGCGAAATTGAGATAGTCGGCGTAACCAGAAATATTGAAGAACGCAAAAAAGCAGAGAAGGAAGTGCTGTTTTTGAGCTATTACGACCAGCTTACAGGACTCTATAACAGAAGATTCTATGAAGAGGAATTAAAAAGGCTTGATACTGAACGCAATCTTCCCCTGACGCTGGTGATGATCGATGTCAATGGACTTAAGCTTACCAATGATGCCTTTGGTCATCAGTCAGGGGATAGCTTATTAAAGAAAATCGCAGATATTCTAAAAAGAGAATCCAGAGCCGATGAAATCGTAGCAAGAATCGGCGGTGACGAGTTTGTCATTTTGCTGCCGGGAACCAACGATATTGAAGCGAATAAGCTGATTGAACGCATCAACAGGGCTATTTCCCAGGAAAGTGAAGGCATCATTATCCTGTCTGTTTCCGTCGGATTTGCTATTAAGAAGGAAGCTTCGGAAAATATGAACGAAGTTTTTAAAGAGGCAGAAGACGATATGTATAGACATAAACTATCGGAAAGCTCCAGTATGAGAAGCAAGAC
>JBBRXH010000263.1:0-1963 GCA_038248565.1 Peptostreptococcales bacterium
CCGACGCAGGAGGGCGAAGCAAACTCCAACCCGCAAGAGCCCAATGTCGAACGCAGGAGGGCGAAGCAAACTCCAACCCGCAAGAGCCCAATGTCGAACCTGTCTGCCTGGCTGCCACCATGCAGTCAGGCGAAGGAGGGCGAAGCAAACTCCAACCCGCAAGAGCCCAATGCTGAACGAAGGAGGGCGAAGCCAGTTGTTCCTCAAAATACTTCCAGGCCCTGACTCAAAATCCCATCCCACTCTTAAAATAAATACAGTATTCCTGCCGATATCCCCGGTAAGATGTCCGCATCCCCCTGGTAAATATCCCAGCCGGTAATAACAGAAACATCCAGATTTGCCTGCAGACATTTCGATATCCTGAAGCCATTTGTTATGCCCATATTGGCACAAACATTCGGATGGTTATAATCATGGTTATAATAATACCCCGCCCCGGCATGGATGAGAAGACGCCAGGTGTCTGAGCTGCTGTAACTCTTAAAAAAACTATTGATGTTCATCACTGCCTCACCATATAAGAAGTAATAGTGGTGCTTTTTATCATCGGCAATGGCATTGTAATAGGGTCCTTTATAGCCTATCTGCAGGGCAAGTTCAGGGGAGAACCATCTTCCGGCCATTATATTGACAAGGGGAGCCCTGTTATGACCAACAAAGTCTTCATCCTTGATACCCGACATCTGAACACCTATACCAGCACTTATAAACCAGTCAGGTTCAGAGGCGTTTTTAATTTCTATGCTTTCATTTTGAGCATAAATTACTAAGCTGAAAAGCATTAGAAAAAGAAAAATGCATTTTTTAAGAAATTTACAAATCATATTATTTTATTTTCTATATGAAATTATCATTTTTTTCCCCTGATTTTTAATGTTCTGCCAGATAAATTCTTTAATCCAGGGTAAAGTTTGATCGTTCCAGCGCTGCGGATGAAAGTTAAGCATGGCCTGCTGTGGGAAGCTGCCTTCATGGATGGCTTTGATAAGGTCTCTGGTGGAATGATACTGCCGGCTGAGGAAATCGGGATTGGTGATGGGGTTTTCTTTGGTGGCCTTGTCGCGCACATTGTACAAGTGCCCATCCCAGCGACGGCCGGTGTCGGTGATGTAGTATAGCTTATTGAAGTCTATATCAAAGTAAGGTTCTGCAAGGATGCCCAGTTTTTTGTAGTCGTACTTTTGCCAGATGTCGCGGTTATCGAAGCCGGACAAAGGACTGCCATGCATGCTGATGGTTTCGACCGGGGTAAGCTTGCGAAATTTTTCCAGGTTGCGGCAAAACTCATCGTAAGCCTTATCCACATCGCCCCGGCAGGTATCCATGGTTTCGTAATGGTAACCCACTTCATGCCCCAGCTCCACCATTTCTTTAATGATGACCTCATCCCAGCTTTGCGGAACCATCCTGAAATAGTAGGTGCCGGCAATACCCTGAGCTGACTGTATTCGCGCAAACCGCATGGAGTTGAGCGGGCGGGCATCCACATCGTGGCGGAGAATTATTAGATTTGAAGATTTGGAGATTCGAAGATTCGAGGATTCCTGATTTGTAGCGTATTGCTCAAAAGTTTGAAACGAAAAACTCTGCTGTTGCAGTGCAGATAGTAAATTTTGATAGGATAGAAGAGTAAAGTCCATTGCTCAAAATGTATTTATTTTTGTTTTTTTAATAATGCATTGATCAACTTATTTTTCATTAAGAATGGAAATCAATGGAAAGAAAATAAATATCCTGGAAATGTTATGCATTTATACATTTCACGATTACCCAAAACGTTTAAAAATCTGTATAAAAAACCCAAGTGCCTAGAATTATGAAATCTTTCATATTTGTATCCTTTTCAATTCAAGCTCAGTGCAGATAAAACTTTCACCATGTCCCGAATGTAAATATACTTGTTGATCATTAAATCTCTTATTTATCATTTCCATAGTTATATATAAATTTGATTTGCTCC
>JBBRXH010000264.1:0-1962 GCA_038248565.1 Peptostreptococcales bacterium
GCAGAAGCAGGATTTCCGGTAATCGGGGATACCAAATACGGCAGCCGGTTTGTCAATAAGACCATAGCAGCCAGATATGACCTGACCACCCAATTCCTTCACGCCTATAGGCTGAACTTCACAAACTGCCTGGAGCCTATCAAGTACATGGAAGGCAAGGAAATTAGAGCTGATCTGCCGGAGAAATATGAAAGTATCAGAAAAGATTTATTTGAGTAAAAGGCTTCGCGATTAGCAGGGAGCCTGGATGGGTAGAATAAAAACATGAAAATGGAAACCGCAAAAGCCTGGGCAAAGGATATCGGACTTGCAGTGGCAGTGGCAGTCATCATCCTGCAGTTCATAAGACCGACCATCGTAAAGGAGTTTTCCATGATGGATACGCTGCATGAGAACGATTATCTGATCGTCAGCAAGCAGGCTTATCTATTCGGCAAGATCAATTATGGAGATATCATCGTCTTTAATACGAATCTGGAAACCGTCGACGGCCAGAAAAAAAGACTCATCAAGAGAGTCATCGGCCTTCCGGGAGACACCATAGAAATCAAGGATGGCAATGTCTACAGAAATAATGAACTTCTTAAAGAAGACTACATTTTTGAACAGTATACATCCGGGCTGGTAAAGCCTACGGTTATTCCTGAGGGCTCAATGTTTGTTATGGGCGACAACCGTCAAAACAGTGCCGACAGCAGAGACGAACGCATCGGATTGGTGGAGGAGAAGCTCATCTATGGTGAAGCGGTTCTCAGACTTTATCCATTTAATAAGATTGGATTGTTAAAATGAAAAAAGCGGTATTCGAATTTATCAAAACTATGGTCATCGCCATTGCCATTGCAGTGCTGATCACCTCCTTCTTTAAACCGACATTGGTCAAAGGGTATTCCATGTATCCGACCATTGAGCCTAATAATTACCTGATCATCAATAAGATCCCTTATATGCAAAGCATCCCCGGCTACGGTGACATCATCGTTTTTAAAGCCCACATCGCAAATGAGGGTGGAGAAGAAAAAGATCTGATCAAGAGGGTTATCGGGCTGCCCGGAGATATCATCGAGGTAAAAGGCGAAATCGTCTATAGAAATGGCAAAGCCCTTGAGGAACCTTATGTTTACGGTGGAGCAACGCCGGGGGACATGGCGCCTAGGATAGTCTCTGAAGGTTATCTTTTTGTAATGGGAGACAATAGACCTGTCAGCCTTGACAGCAGAGACCCAAACCTAGGCGAGATAGCCATTAATTCGGTCCTCGGCCAGGCAGCTTTACGATTATTCCCATTCGATGAAATCGGCACTTTAAAATAATCTGCACTCAATAATAGTTGGCACCCTGAAATAGAAGGAAAAGAAACATGGCGCAAGGCAAAATATTAGCCAACAACAAAAAAGCGAGACACGATTATTTCATCGAGGACGTCTATGAGGCGGGCATAGTCCTGACGGGCACGGAGATTAAATCCATGCGCCAAGGCAATGTGAATCTCAAGGACAGTTACGCCAAGGTGGTGGACGGCGAAATGATCATCTTCAATATGCACATCAGTCCCTATGACAAAGGGAATATCCATAACGTGGATCCTGTTAGGCAAAGAAAGCTGCTTCTGCATAAGAAGGAGATTAAGAAAATGATGGGTGAAATAACCCTTAAAGGACTGACCATCGTCCCACTGAATGTTTATTTGAACGCAAAAGGGGTAGCTAAACTAGAGATGGCAGTGGCGCGGGGCAAGAAGGATTATGACAAGAGAGAGACCATCGCAAGGAAAGACGCCGACCGCAGGATAGCCCATCAGATGAAGGAGTCCAGACGTGGCGATTAAACTTGTATCTATAGCTGAATCTCTAACTAAGAGGAAGCTTTGATAAATATATTTTGGGGGTGTAAAGGTTTCGACGGGGGTGTTGAAGCCGGAGAAGCGAGCCGTTGTCACCGAGTCAACGTTAAAAGCGGTAC
>JBBRXH010000265.1:0-1943 GCA_038248565.1 Peptostreptococcales bacterium
CCCCTATGGAAAGTGCGTCAGCACTTTGTCGCCGGTTCGAACCCAGCACGGAGTACCATTTGTGAATTTATATAGAAGCAATCTGACATAGACCATTTGCAATTATATAATTATTGTCCCACCTACAACGCAGACAAGGATTTTGGCTTAGAATTGGTAATTTTGCCTATATTAGTCATTGTCGTTCTTAACGGAACGTGTATAATAAATTTATAAGATATCTAATTTGATCAGTAAAATTTTATTCGCTTAAATAACGACTATTGAGAGGGAGAAATAATTATGGAAAAATCAGAAAAAGAGCAGTTACTACCAATAGCTGAAAACTTGAAAAAGGGCGAAACTTATCTTTGGTGCACCTGTGGGAAAACAGCAGATGAGCCATTTTGCGACGGATCTCATATCGGATCATCATTTAGCCCTTTGGAATTTACCGTTGAAAAAGATAGGCGGGCTTTCCTTTGTACATGCAAGAAAACCAAGAAGCCTCCCTATTGTGATGGATCTCATGAAGGGGATATCAGTTTCATTATGAGTGAAATAGGTTAATAGCAGCTAAACTTTTATTCCCCGAGCTCATTGGTTAAGCGGTTATAAAGAAGCCCTCACAGTCGTAAAGATTGTGAGGGTTTCTGTTTTTTATTGATGAGATTTAGGGTCTTTAAGATATCAAAGCTATTTTGAGCTTTTGATTCTCATCTTGTAGAAGGATCTCCATACGAAGACCAATGCAACTACCAGGAAGACTGCACCGATATATGGAGCCATATCTCTGAACTTTTCTGAAATGGCAATTTCCATCGCCAGCATACCGAACAGAGTCGTAAATTTGATGATTGGATTAAGTGCGACGGAGGAAGTATCCTTGAACGGATCTCCGACTGTATCGCCGATGACGGTAGCGTCATGAAGAGGTGTTCCCTTTTCCTTCATGTCCACTTCAACATATTTTTTGGTATTGTCCCAGCATCCGCCGGCATTAGCCATGAATATAGCCTGGAACAGACCAAATACTGCGATGGAAATCAGGTAGGAAATAAAGAATGCAACTGCCTGATCGTTGCCATTTGCCGGCGCTGATAGGAATGCAAATGCCAGGGCAAAGGAGAATATCGCGATAAAGATGTTGAACATACCTGACTGGGCATACTGTGTGCAAATCTTTACAACTTCCTTTGATTTCTCGGTGGAAGCCTTTTGATCAGCATCCTCGTCCAGCTGGATGTTTTCCTTGATATATTCTACTGCTCTGTAGGCACCGGTAACAACAGCCTGGGTGGATGCGCCGGTGAACCAATAGATAACTGCGCCGCCGCAAAGGAAGCCCAAAATTGTATATGGGTTCAGCAGGTTCAAAATCTCTTCAGGTTTAACGCCCAAAACGCCCTGGATGACCAAAATCAAAGAGAATATCATGGTAGTGGCACCAACAACAGCGGTACCGATCAGTACTGGTTTAGCCGTTGCTTTGAAGGTGTTTCCTGCGCCATCATTGGCTTCCAAATAATGTTTTGCCTTCTCGAAATCCGGAACAAATCCAAAGTCCTGAGTGACTTCCTTTTCAATGTTTGGAATTGTCTCAATCAGCGAAAGTTCATAAATGGACTGAGCGTTATCTGTAACCGGGCCATAGCTGTCAACGGCTATAGTTACTGGTCCCATGCCAAGAAGTCCGAAAGCTACAAGGCCGAAGGCAAAGACAGAAGGATATATCATGACTTCGCCTAGACCAAATGTGCTCGCAATATAAGCGACAAACATGAGAACGACAAAGACCATACCCTGCCAGAATGCGCTGAAGTTACCTGCAACAAGTCCGGACAAAATGTTGAGAGACGCTCCGCCTTCCTTGGAAGCAGAAACGCATTCGTTAACATGGATGGATTTTCCGCTGGTAAAAATCTTGGTGAATTCAGGTATCAGGGCTCCACCGAGTGTTCCGC
>JBBRXH010000266.1:0-1938 GCA_038248565.1 Peptostreptococcales bacterium
AGTAGTGACTGTATCTGCAGCGAATGATGGTACTGCTGAAACAAAAACTAAAGACAGCATAAGTAATAGAACCAAGGATTTTACAAATCTTTTCTTCATATGAGACTCCTCCTGTGAAATTTTTTAATCGGGTTATATAAACTATAAAACATAATTTCATCAAACCCGATTAATATTGCAATTATACCCAATTTTCTGAATTAATCAACAATTATTTTGGTATTTCTGCGTTTTTCGGCATTTATTTTTTTCTATGCATAGGATTATTCGAGGGTCCAGACCGTATTTCCTTTCAGGATCGTTTCCAGCACCTGTGTTTTGTCTATATCCAGAGGATCGATCTCAAGCAGATTCTGGTCAACGATTATGAAGTCGGCGTTTTTCCCAAGCTCGATGCTGCCTGTGGTGGCTTCTCTGAAATTCTGATATGCGGCGTTGATCGTATAGGCTTTGATCATATTATACAAAGATACGCGTTCTGTTGGATCAAGCAGCCATTTGGGATCATCGATGCTTGTGATGTCATCGACGCCATAAAATTCTGCATTTTCAAGGTTTCTCGTTACACCGACCTCCATAGCCCAGAAGGGATTTGGAAATGGCGTTACGCTATGATCGGATGAGCCGACAAGCATGGCGCCGGCATCGATGAAGGATTGCATTGGATATTCTGTTTCTGCACGAGCCGATCCAAGTAAAGGCTGGTCCACAACTTCCCACCAGTAAGGCTCTTTAAAAGCCCAGTAGGGCTGAAGATTGGCAATAACCTTGAGCTCGGCGAAGCGGGGTATATCGGTTTCTTTGACGAGCTGAAGATGGGTGATGACATTTCTATAATCTCCTTCTCCATTTTGCTTCAACGCAAAATCAAAAGCGTCCAAAGTTTCACTCGTAGCTGCATCGCCAATAGAGTGAACGTGAACCTGCAGGCCTTTTTCGTTGGCTAAAGCAAAAGCCTTGCTCAGATTCTCCGGAGTCCAAAGCGGGATACTGACGAAATCCGCTGCCTGGCCGGCAGGGGCTTCGTAGGGTTTGGACAGATAGCCAGTGACGCCTTCGACGACGCCATCGGCAAAAAATTTAACGCTTGTGGACTTATAGAGTTCTGAACTATAGGCATCCCTATTGGCAACAGCTTTTTCAATTTGTGGGATATAGTCGCTTTTAGGGTCCATTACTGTATTTTTTGTGACATACATCTTGAGTTCGCCATTTTTATCCATTTCTACAAAGGGATCGACTGCGGCAACGCTGGAGATACCTGAGCCCATATCCGTAATACCAACATAGCCGAGGCTGTGAAGATAATCCTGAAATGAAACATAAGCTGCTTTTATTTGCTCAGGGGTAAATTCCTGGGGAGGTGTAAGTTCCATGGCTGATTCCTTCAGAGTGCCCCAAAGATCGCCGCCCGCTGTCTTTTCGATGACTCCGCCGGCAGGAGATACGGTATCCTTGGTGATACCGTAATAAGCAAAAGCTGCACTGTTGAGCCATGCGATATGTCCGTCATAAGAACCGATAATAATAGGCTTATCACTGATGGCATCGAGACGTTCCTTGGTTGGCCCTTTTGACACTTCCTCACCAGAAAATGCTCCAATAGAAAAACCTTCGCCATAGTAAAATTCCATATCCGGATGAGATTTTACAAAATCTTCGATGGTTGACATGGTAGCTTCTTCTGTCAGGACGCCATTAAGGTCGATTTTAAAAAGCTGTGCCAGCATAGTGCCTGGAGCATGAAGATGCGCATCCGTCATTCCGGGAAGCATCATCTTTCCAGCCAGATCAACGACTTCTGTGTTCTTGCCGACATAAGCTTCTACATCGGCAGTAGTACCGACAAAGGTTATTAAGCCATCCTTCACCGCAACGGCTTCGTAAGTGCTATCTCCGGTATCGGCTGCGTAGATCACACCGTTTTTCCATACCTTG
>JBBRXH010000267.1:0-1936 GCA_038248565.1 Peptostreptococcales bacterium
CCATGGCAGGACGCATAGCCATTTCTGTTGGCGATACCCCAGGCAATGGTCAAAGTTCCCTTTTTGTGCTCACCAAAATAGCGCAGGCCCAGTAAAGCAGCGCAGTTGTGTTCCGGGTCAAAATAAGCAAGACCGTCCGGGAATTTAGGATGCTTCCAGTCCGGATCAGAAAGAATGAAGATATCAGGCTCGTTTCCGATTCTCTTGGATTTTTTGTACATGTCATCGTAAAAATCATTGAGATATTGAAAATTAAGGAGCCAATTATACATTGTATTCTCGTAAGTCTCAGGAATCAGTAAATTAGCTTTAACGATAAAGTCGTGATCAAGGCCAATATAGGCTTCTGTATGATACATCTTTTTATATCTGGTAAGAAAAGCTGCTTCTCTCAGAATCCCTGCAAAATCAGCTTCAGCGATACCTTTTTCTCCAAGTATGATTCTGGCTCCGGCAAATCTGCCTACGGTTTCTCCATCGTTAAAAAGAAGAACTTGGGCACCTTCGGGAATTCCAATTTTTTCCGGCATATATACCGGCATGTCAGTCTTAATAGTCCCCTGTGCTGCCTCTGCCAACTTATAAGCTTCTTTTAGGTCGACCATTCTTTGCACATTGTTTCCGTAAAATGCTGTTTCTATAGTTGTCCTCGATTGAGAAAATGCAATATTTCCGGTTGTGATTTTATCTCGCCCATACCTTGAGTTAGTCGACACGATACCAATCCTCCAAATCAAAATAAAATGATGCCGCAAGACTTTCTCACAGCAATATCCTTATGTTAGTATGTTACCATAGGACAGGAAAAAGTAAAGATGATTTCATATTTTTATTCATGTATCCTGTATACAAGATTCTGTAAAACCCCAGTGTATTCAACGTTTGCGTAGTATAATGCCAATTCGTTCGCCGGAAACAAACGTGGGTGAAACAGAAATATATTCGGTCTTAATCCAATAATTCAAAAGGAATTGCGCTTCGCAATTCCTTTTGTTGTCTTCTGCCAAAATATTTTATTTCACTAAAATTTACAGTAGTTCACGATCTTCATTTGCTGTCCAACAGGATCCAATTGATAAACCCATCTGTAATCCTTTATGACCGAATGACCTTCTTCGGTCACCTTGATGGACTCATGTGCCCAAACATAGAAGTATGCTTCAGTCTGTCTGATTTCCCCTATTTCGAGCAGTAGAAATTCCTCCTGGATTTTTCCGGCCTTAGTATATTTCTCAATGTTTTTATAGGCCTGGCTGTCGGTTTTCGTCAGATCAAGAACGGCTTTATTCTTATCATTCACAAAATCTATCCACTTGGAATCGAAAGCAATAACAGCTGCAACAAGGGATTTATCATAATAAACAGGGACTCCGCCTGCTCCGTTAGCCCATATATTGTTCTCAATAGGTTTCGACTCCAGAATATCCGTCAGTTTGTAGCTTGTCTTGTCATTATAAATTAGCAGGTTGTTTGCCTTGATTTCCTTGATATTGACGTTGCTCCCGGACTGAGATGCGACGAGAGCAGCCTTGTCAGCCATAGGAACGGGATCTGGCTTTATCTCAGGTTCTGTTGGTATGACAACCGGGTCTGTAATCGGCGTCGGGTTATCGTTTTCCTCAGGTGGAGTATTCTCTTCCCCTCCTGTTAAGGCGTTATAAGCCCCGGCTATACTTTCAGAAATATTCTGCTGAAACTCACCTATTAATACTGCAGCCTCGCTCTGAGGCAGAAAATACTTGATGCCGAGCATTGCCAGTTCAATTACTATAATCAGAAGGATAAATGCTATGACAGATTTCCCAAATCCCCATCTGGATTTGACTTCTTCATCATCCTCATCGTCTTCATCATCCTCATCGCCTTCATCAACTTCATTGTTATTTTCATCATTACCTTGAGGATTAAGTTTTTCCGCCTCTTCTTTGGAGCCGAA
>JBBRXH010000268.1:0-1916 GCA_038248565.1 Peptostreptococcales bacterium
CCCATAACGAGCCTTACCATTTCCGTCCTGCCGGCACCTACCAGTCCGCCGATCCCCAATATCTCTCCCTTATGCAGTTTGAAAGAAATATCATCGACAACACCGTCTTGACCCAGATTTTCAACACAAAGGATTTCCTCACCTTTCTTGTGTTCATTTTCCTGCCTTTCAATTCTAACATCTCTGCCAACCATGGATTTGATCAGATTTTCCTTATTAAACTCTCCAATCAACCCCGAGCGAACTAACGCCCCATCTCTTAACACGGTGATACGATCTCCAACTTCAAAAATTTCTTCAATATGATGGGAAATATATAATAAAGCAATTTTCTGTTCTTTTAATTTTCTAATTAATTTAAACAATAGTTCAACTTCTGTTTTCGTGAAAACTGATGTAGGTTCGTCTAAAATCATGACCTTACAGTTAAATGCCTGCGCCTTAGCAATAGCGACTAACTGCTGATTTGCAACCTTTAAATCTTGAAGCTTGGCGTTCACATCCATCTCAATCCCCATATCTTTAAAGACAGCTTCAGCTTTTTTGATCATCTCGGCCTTGTTTATATTCTTAAACGCTGTTAATGGTTCGTTGCCCAGAAATATATTTTCTGCGACGGTCAGATGCGGAACAAGATCGATTTCCTGATAAATCGTATTTATACCATTATTATGGGCCCATCTAGGACTGTATGACGGGTAAGAATTGCCTAAATATACAATCTCCCCACTATCTGCGATATAACTTCCCGAAATAATTTTAATCAGAGTCGATTTCCCTGCGCCGTTCTCTCCCATAAGGCAGTGAACTTCCCCAGGGTATAGTTCCAAAGCAACATCTTTCAGCACTTGAATCCCAGAAAAGGATTTATTCATATTTTTAAGTTGTAATATAGGAGATTGGTCATTCATCTTTAACACTCCTCGTATAATATTTTTTAGATTTTTTATTAGGGGAGGCCCGCAGGCCCCCCTGTAATAGATTTTTAGATTTATGATGATTTTGAATACAAACAGTTATTTGAAACTATTTATTCTAGAATTCTAGTCCTGCTGCATTAATCTCATCCAGGTAAGCCTGTGCTGTCGGTTTATCTGTTGCTGAAAATACTTTGATATCGACTTGCTGACGAGGTTCTATCGCTTTACCAGCCAGATAATCCAAAGCGCTTTGTATAGCTTTTGCGCCGAAGTATGGAGGAGTCTGAGTTTCGGTGGCGATATCTCCGTTAATGACAGCTTCAATAGCCTTCATATGCCCGCCTTCACCTACAACAAATCCTAATAATTCTGTTCTTCCAGCTGCTTTAATAGCATCAAGCACGCCCATGGTCATATCGCTATAGTCTGAACGAACGATGTCGATCTGTCCTGCTGGGAACCTCTGAAGAAAGTCCTGCATTACTGTCATGCCGCCTTGTTTTGTAAAGCCTGCATCAGCAACAGCAACTTCTTTGATGTTTGGATACTTAGCCATTACTTCTGCCCAGCCTTCATTGGCATCGATAACTGGAGATGCACCAGCCATACCCTGAACATGAACCACATTACCTTTTGGTTCGCCATATTTTGCCGTCAGTAATGCAACTGCACTTTCAGCCAGAATTTTGCCTGAAAGCTTGTGGCTCTGAGTGATTTCAGAAATGTACATGCCAGTTCCCGGGTCAGCATTGATAGTTCTGTCAATGATGAAAAGTGGGACGCCTGCATCTTCGGCCATTTTAATAACCGGTACGAGTGCTTCGGATTCAAGTGGTGCCACAATAAGGGCATCCGGTTTCTGAGCTAATAGACTTTCAACATCAGCCAGCTGCTTTGAAGGGTCCTGATTAGCATCTGCGGAAATCAGTGTTACGCCTAAATCGGCTGCTTGTTTTTCCATATCCTTTTGATTTGTAACACGCCATGCATTGACCA
>JBBRXH010000269.1:0-1880 GCA_038248565.1 Peptostreptococcales bacterium
CCTAATTCCTTGAGATCCCACAGACACTGAAGACGCTTCTTTAAGCTTGAGTGAGGATGCAGCGAGTTGTAAAGCTTCTCATCCGAAGTTTCATGTTTCAGAAGATATCTGTTGGCGCCATCCTTAAGCCACTGGGCGTACTCCTCACGAGGCCTTTCTCCGATGCTTAAGGTCAGGATCATATCCCCGATCGCCTTGATGCGCCTTATGATGTCAGATATCTTATCGGCATCGTAATAGGTGTCCTCTCCCGACTGAAGAATGATGGATCTATAGCCTGCCTTATAGGATTCAGCAGCATAGCGCACCATATCCTCCGCTGATAGTCTATAACGCTGAAGCTTCATATTCTGGCAATTAAGCCCGCAGTATGCACAGCCACAACGGCAATAACTTGAAAATTCAATGATGCCACGGAGAATCACCCGTTTCCCATAGTAATTCTCTTTGACCTGCAGTGCCGCCCTATATAATTCCCGGGGATCGGGTAAAGACAGTAGGGTAATAAGCTCTTCCGGCGTTGCCGAGGACTCTGTTATTATTTTGTCAATAATCAAACTGGCTGCTTTCATTTTTTTATCTCCACTTTCCCCGGCTTTAAGCCTTCGCCAGGGCTGATTTCACCTGTATTCCGCTGATTTTTCCAAGCTTCCCCGTCATGGCACTCACCTGATCCGAGGTTCCGTCGACAATCAGTGATATGACACAGACGCCTCTTTGAAGATAAGGGATGCCTATTCTGCCAACGATAAGATTGGCATGGAGATGGAGCACTTTATTGACTTCCTCTGATTTCTCATTGTCTTCGATAATAATACCGACAAAACCAAGTCTGTTATCAGGCTGACTATCCATAGTTATCTTCCCTCCATAAAAAGAAGCTCCGGCAGAACCGAAGCTTAATAAACCTATAAACTTTGCTCTGCCCTATCACTCAGATGAAGAAACCTTCAATCCTTGTAAAACGGTGATACCTTTTCATATTCATACTGCCTTGACTGCCAAATAGACGGACCTAAAATCCCTTTATTCGGAACTGAAGTCATTATACCCCATATGTGTTAAAAAATAAACAATTATTTTCGAAGGAAGTTCAAGCTTTTGATGAGAAAACCCAGCTAGACTTCAATTATTCATTCGAAAACCTAACGCTTCGTATTTAAAAGGAATGATTGGAGGCCTTATCTGCGCTTGAATGAACTGTTCGAAATGATCCTCGCCTTGCTGATCCTGCCGTCCCAACGCTTATAAAGCTCATTTTCGACGCCTAAGCCTGTAAGACATCTTCCGACGATCTGGTTGATGATATCCCCCACAGATTCCGGATGATTGGCAAAGGAAGGATTGGGCGGAATGATTACTGCGCCTATCCTGGATAACTTCAGCATATTTTCCAGGTGAATAGCGTTCAGCGGCGTTTCTCTAGGAACGAGAATCAAAGTGCGGCGTTCTTTGAGGCAGACATCTGCAGCCCTAGTCAGGAGATTTTCGCTGGTGCCTGCTGCAATTGCGCCCAGAGTGCCCATGGAGCAAGGCGCTATGACCATGCCATCTATAAAAAAACTTCCGCTGGCAATCAGGGAAAAGAAATTATCGATAGTTTCTATATGTAGTATGCCGGTTTCGATGACATCCAGACGCTCTATGAGGGACTCAAAATCCTTTGCGAGCTCTCTTTCCATAATCCTTTTGCCCAGGTCTGTAACAACCAAAAAAACCTCATGATCAGCCTTCAGCAATTCAGCTGTAAGTCTGAAGCCAATGATGCTGCCTGAGGTTCCCGATAAACCAACAATATACTTACTCATTACATCTTCCTGTCATAAATACGGTCCAGCATTTTAGCCAATTCAAGTTTTTTGAAAGGATCTTCAATTTTA
>JBBRXH010000270.1:0-1870 GCA_038248565.1 Peptostreptococcales bacterium
GGTAACTACACAGCCTTTGCCCAAAAGAAAAAGGAGCTTGAAACGGCGCAGCTTCGAAAATATGATAAGCAGCAGAAGGAAATCGCCCGGCAGGAAGAAATCATTAGGCGCTTCAAGCAGCATGGTACGGAAAAGCTGGCTAAACGGGCGCAATCCAGAGAAAAGCGGCTGGATCATGTTGAAGTTTTAGGAAAACCCACCATGAGCCAGGGAAAGATCCGGTTTAACTTCAAAGAGGGACCCCAAAGTGGCAGAGATGCCCTTCAGGTATTCTCGATTTCCCAGGCCTTCGGAAAGGGCTTCGCCAGCAGGCAGCTCTTTAAGGATGTTTTCCTCGACATTAAGCGCGGCGAGAGAATTTGCCTGGTAGGTCCTAACGGCATAGGCAAGACAACGCTGCTTAAAATCATCCTGTCCGAGCTATCACCCACCACTGGGTATATCAAGGTGGGCCATAATATCGTCTTTGGCTATTATGATCAGAATCAGGAGCTTCTGAATGAGGGCAATACGGTGCTGAATGAAATGCATTCCGAATACCGGTTGTATACCGAAACAGAGCTTAGAAGCCTTCTGGGCAGATTTCTTTTCAGAAACGATGATGTCTTTAAGCCGGTCTCTGCCTTAAGCGGAGGAGAGAAGGCCAGGCTTTCCCTACTTAAGCTTATGATTTCCGGCTCGAATTTTCTCGTCATGGACGAGCCGACCAATCATCTGGATATCGCTTCCAAAGAAATCTTTGAGGATGCCCTCATAGACTTCCCCGGTACCCTGCTCCTTGTTTCCCACGACCGCTATTTTCTCAATAAAGTTCCCACCAGAATCATAGAACTGTCCGAATCCGGCATTACCAACTATATGGGCGGTTATGACTATTATATGGAGAAGAAGTTCGACGACAGCTATCCCAAGGGTTACCTGGGGGAACTGCTCAAAATTAAATCCGGCAGTAAGGACAGAAATTCTCAGGGCGAGGGCCCGGGTCAAAATTCTGTCATGACTGACAAAGAACTCCGTATTCAGGAACGCCGCCTTGAAAAGGAGGCCCAAACTCTGATCAAAAAAAGAGAAAAGGAACTGATCGCCATGGAGGAAACAATTGCGGCTCTGGAATCCCGAATCAGGGAGATTCACGATGAGTTATGTAAGGAAGATGTTTTTACTGATCATAAGCTGTCCCTTTGCCTTACTGAAGAACTTTCTGATATAAAAGCTAGTCTCGATACGATTTATCGTGCCTGGATGGAGGCCCATTAAGACTTTTCTTTAAATTTAGCCGTTTTCAGCCTCTAAATGTTTTTTTAAAAAACTTGAAATAGCTATTGCGCATTTTAAAAGTCTCACTTATAATATGTTTTGATGTGATGAGCATTAAATATAACATATATTCAATGAGTTGAAGTATGGGAGGTATAGCATGGTATTTGAGAAAGTTAAAGAGATTATTATCGAACAACTTGGTGTTGAGGATTCAGCTGTAAGTAACGAAACATCTCTAATGAAGGATCTTGAAGCAGATTCACTTGATGCTGTTGAAATAATAATGGCAATCGAAGATGAATTTGGCATAGAAATCCCTGATGAAGACGCAGAAAAATTCCACAACGTTGGCGATATCGTTCGCTATGTTGAAGAGAAAACGAACTAGACATAAAGGGTTAATGGGACTGTATTCAAATCAGTCACACATAAGCCGCTTAAAACCCAATGGTTTTAAGCGGCTCTTTGTTGCGCACCTAACCTCATTTTTTTTTAAAAATGTTTGGTAGGTGCCATACAGGAATTGCCCGCCTTCAGGCGGGTAGGAATTCTTCAGTTGCGCACCTAACCTCATTTTTTTTAAAAAATGTCTGGTAGGTGCCATACAGGA
>JBBRXH010000271.1:0-1853 GCA_038248565.1 Peptostreptococcales bacterium
TCTTTCTTGAAGGCATAGAAAAGGGCCTCTATTCAATGAAAGATATTATAGCTTTTTAAGGGCCTCAGATATCCCCTCCGTGAAGGTGGGATGTGGGCGCATGCCGGCAAGCAGTTGTGCCCTGGTAGTTTTATTGAGAATCGCGCCGGCGAACTCTCCAATCAGATCCGTAGCGTGGGCACACATCATCTGTACTCCAAGCAGTTCTTCGGTTTTTGCGTCAAAAACCACCTTGATAAATCCTCGCTCCTGAAGGTCGATGATGCTCTTCGCATTAGCGCTCATGAGGTATTTGGCGCTCTTTACATCGATATCGCTTAGCCTTGCATCATCATAGGAAATGCCGACGGTGGCAATTTCCGGGTCGGTGTAGATACATAAGGGGACCAGACTGGGATTTGTAGAGGGCACATGCCCGCAGATCATCTCCACTGCGGCAAGGCCTTCGGCTTCAGCTTTATGCGCCAGCTGGATGCCGCCTATGACATCTCCGACAGCGAATATACCCTTGAAGCTGGTTTCAAACCGCTCATCCACCCTGATAAAATTCTTCTCCATTTCAGGCTTCATTTCCGGCGTAAAAAGTCCGCTGGTATTGGGCAGACGGCCGATAGATACCAGGACGCCTTGGGCAGATATGCTCTGGGGCCCATCTATAACTGCGACCCTGCAGGATAACCCATATTCTGTTTTTATTATTTCTTCCACAAGGGCTGAGCAGAAGATCTGCGCGCCGCGCTTTTTTAATATCATCGTCAGATTTTGTGAAATTTCCCTGTCCATGGTGGGGATCAGCCGATCCATGGCTTCTATGATAGTGACTTTGCAGCCCAGATTTAGATAAATCGAAGCCATTTCCACGCCAATTACGCCGCCACCGATAATAATCAGCGAGTGGTAATCGATGACCGGCCCTTCCAGCAGCTCATCACTGGTGACTACACCCTCAAGGTCCAGTCCCGGAATCGGTGGCCTGGACGGTTTGGATCCGGTTGCAATAAGGATTTTGTCAGTGGTATGGTCGTTACCATCCACAGTTACACTACCAGGGGCCTTGATTGTAGCTTTGCCTGTAATAACATCAACTTTATTAATCTTCATCAGCTGACTGATACCGTCCCGAAGAGTCTGTATAACCTGATCTTTCCGGGCGTGGATTTTTGCCATGTTATAAGATAGGTCGGAGGCGGTTAAGCCCAATTGTTCAAACTGGGCACACTTAGCATAAGCGGAGGTGGCATGGAGCAATGCTTTCGTTGGAATGCAGCCCCGGTTCAGGCAAGTCCCGCCAAGCTGACGCTCCTCAACTAAAGTGGTCTTAAGTCCAAGCTGCGCAGCGCGAATGGCAGCCCCATAGCCTGCCGGCCCGCCACCGATGATCATCAACTGATACTGGTTCATTTTACTACTCTCCATCTTTAACCCGTCCAACAATGCCATTTTCCAGCATGACTTTAATGCCGTGAGGGTGAGCCTGCGAGTTCGTCAGAATTTTTTTAACTATTCCTTCTGTAAGTTTCCCGCTTAACTGATCCTGCTTTTGAACGACAAAAACCTTCGCCCCGATTTTTATATTTGCTCTCATTGTCCCATTCATAACACAATCAACTCCCTTTTCATAACCGGTACTTTTTTTATTATACCATCAAACTTGTCCTTAATCATTCTGATTAAGTATTTTAAATCTTGATTTGATTTTAACCCCCACAGTTCAATTTTATAAAATTTAATGTCTCACACTGTCACACTGGGACAATAGTGGCACAAATATAAATGGTCTGAATTTGAAACCCGTTGAAAACAGGCGCTTTTCCGGCTGCTTTTTTTATGGCATGCAATATGCAATTAGAGAA
>JBBRXH010000272.1:0-1816 GCA_038248565.1 Peptostreptococcales bacterium
GACTAATTATTTATTTTATGCGGATTAGGTATATAATATTAGTTAAAGAGGTGATGCAAATGTCTATTATTGGGACCTATATCGTGCCTCATCCACCGGTAATCCTTTCGGAGGTGGGAGGCGGCAGAGAAAAAGAAATCCAAAAGACCATCGATGCCTATATTGAGGTTAGCCGCAGAATTTCAGAGGATGCTCCAGAGACGATTATCATTATAACGCCGCATGCAACACTGTATTCGGACTACATCCATATATCTCCGGGGAAGGGAAGCCAAGGATCTCTGGCGCAATTCGGCGCACCGGGAATCAAGGCGCAGATTCTATACGATGAAGAATTGGTTTCGAGGCTATCCCTCGCAGCAGAAGAGGCCGATATCTATGCCGGTACATTAGGAGAAAAGGAAAAAAATATCGATCACGGAACGCTGGTGCCGCTGCACTTTATCGCACAAAATCTTGAAGAGTATAAAATAGTGAGAATCTCAACTTCAGGCCTTGGCAGAGACGTACATTACGCATTTGGTATTTGCATCAAACAGGCAGTTTTGGAACTTGGCAGGAGAACGGTTATTGTGGCCAGCGGGGACCTTTCCCACAAGCTGACTTCGGATGGACCCTATACCTATGCCGAGGAAGGCCCAATATTTGATAGAGAAATCACGGCAGCTATGGCTAACGCTGATTTTTTAAAATTTCTTACCTTAGATGAAGAACTGGTCTTCTCTGCCGGAGAATGCGGATTGAATTCCTTTGTGATGATGGCTGGCGCCCTCGATCAGACCGATGTTGAGGCTGAACTGCTTTCTTATGAAGGGCCATTTGGTGTGGGTTATGCGGTGTCTGCCTTTAAACCACAGGGACCAAATCCGGGTAGAGATTTTGGTGTTCAGGCCAGAGTGCTTGAGCAATCTAAGCAAAACAAAACAAGGGAAAAAGAAGATGACTTTGTTATCCTTGCAAGAAAATCCCTGGAGACATTTTTGCTGTCACATAGAACTATGGATCTGCCCAAAAACTTGCCGGAGGAACTTCTGGACCAAAAAGCCGGCGTTTTTGTGACAATCAAAAAAAACGGCAGACTGAGAGGTTGCATTGGCACCATAAGCCCGACGGAGGACTCTATAGCTTCCGAAATCATTAAAAACGCGGTTAGTTCAGGCGCATCTGACCTTAGATTCCCTCCGGTGACAAAAGATGAACTACCCCTGCTGGTCTACAGCGTTGATGTATTAAGCCCATCTGAGCCCATCAGCAGCAAAGCGGAGCTTGATGTCAAACGCTATGGGGTTATTGTGACCAGCGGTCATAAAAGAGGTCTGCTGCTGCCAAACCTTGAGACTGTTAACACAATCGAAGAGCAACTATCCATTGCTTTAGAGAAGGCGGGGATACCTGAAGGTTCCAAATACAGCATGGAACGCTTTGAGGTGGTGAGACATCATTGAAGGAGGCGCTTTTTTATAAAAAACAGGAAGGAACGGAGATGAAAGTCCGTTGCCAGCTTTGCCCCCATTTATGCTTTATACCGGAAGGCGGAAAAGGCCTGTGTCAGGCCAGGATAAATGAAGGGGGCATACTTTATGCTCAAAGTTACGGAGAATTGTCCTCCATGGCTTTAGATCCTATCGAAAAGAAACCCCTTGACAGATTTTATCCCGGAGCTATGATTCTGTCTGTCGGAAGTTATGGCTGCAATTTTCGCTGCAGCTTTTGTCAAAATTCCGATATCTCCATGGGAAGCCCGAAGACCCTTAAAATCAAGCATCTTGAGCCAAAGGAGCTGATCGGAAAAGCCCTTGAACTGATGCCAAGGGGC
>JBBRXH010000273.1:0-1722 GCA_038248565.1 Peptostreptococcales bacterium
TCATACTGAACGGGATTTATTCGTTTTAGCGGGCCTGGAGAAAAAGGTTAAAGATTATAGGCAGGATATCAGAGACCTGGAGAAGATTGAACAGATAATACAAAAGGAGCAGCCCGAAATTGTCTTTCACCTTGCCGCACAACCGCTTGTTCTTCCCAGCTATAATGATCCGCTTTTAACTTTCGAAACCAACGTTATGGGGACGGTCAATATACTTGAAGCTTGCAGGAAAACAAACTTCGTGAAACAGATAGTAGTTGTTACAACGGATAAAGTTTATGAGAACAAGGAATGCCTGTCAGGTTACAATGAGAATGATCCTCTGGGGGGTCACGATCCTTATAGCTCGAGCAAAGCTGCAGCCGAAATAGTTACCCAATCATACCGCCAATCTTTCTTCCAATCAACCAATCAGTCAATCAGTCAATCAGTCAATCAACCAATCACTCAATCCGTCTCCACCGCCCGTGCAGGTAACGTTATCGGTGGAGGTGACTGGTCACAACACAGGATTATCCCTGACTGCATAAGGTCACTTGAAATTGGAAATCCAATCCTTCTCCGTAATCCGGAAGCTGTAAGGCCATGGCAACATGTTCTGGAACCACTGGCCGGATATCTGCTTCTTGCCCGGAAAATGGCTGAAGATCCTCAGAAGTATTCCGGAGCATGGAATTTCGGACCTGATGATGAAGGTGTAATTACAGTGAAAGAGCTTGTTGAAAGTTTAATAGCTTATTGGGGTAAGGGTAGCTGGAAGAATGACAGTGATGCTAATAAACCTCATGAAGCCAGTATTTTAAGACTTAATATAACCAAATCAAAAAATCTCCTGGGATGGGAACCGCGACTGAATTTTAATGAAACAGTTGAAATGACAGTTGACTGGTATAAAAATTATTCAAAATGCGATGTTTACCAGCTCTGTGTTGACCATATAGAGAAATATTCTGCAAAATGGAATTCAGGGAGCTTGGAATAAAAGGGGTGTTTACGATCATAGGTAATCCTTATATAGATGAGCGAGGATTTTTCTTGAGGACTTATGATACTGAGGAATTTAAAAAGGCAGGTCTTCACAGGGAATGGGTGCAGGAAAATCATTCAAGAAGCTTAAATACACACACAATAAGAGGATTACATTTCATATTAGCTCCCCATACTGACGGGAAACTTATCCGATGCACCAGGGGAAAGATATTTGATGTATTTGTTGACCTTAGAAAAAACTCCCCAACTTTAGGGAAATGGGAATCGGCTGAACTTGCCGAGGATGAGCCTAACTGGCTTTTTCTCCCCAGAGGAATAGCACATGGCTTCTGTACCCTTGAAGATGATACTGAAATTCTTTATAAACATGATACATTTTATCATAAGGAATACGATAGCGGTATTGTATGGAATGACAGTGAGCTAAATATCGACTGGCCTATTGACAATCCGATTATTTCAGAAAAAGACAGAAGCCTTATGACTTATAAAGAGTTTCTGCAAAATGTTGGAGGATTATAAATGAAGCACGAAGAAATAAGAGTAAAAATACTTGATTTAGTAAAGGAATATCACAGGGAGAAATTCGCTGAAAAGGATTTTGTGCCCGGAGAAACAATTGTCAGATATGCGGGCAGGATCTTCGATGATAAGGAGTTGCTAAGCCTTATTGATTCATCCCTTGACTTCTGGCTCACAGCAGGTCCGAATGCAGAAGCATTTGAAAATGAA
>JBBRXH010000274.1:0-1709 GCA_038248565.1 Peptostreptococcales bacterium
GAAGCTGCAGTCCTATACCCCTTTGAGGAAACACGTAAGGCTCTTTACGAAGGTGCAAAAAATGCTATTGCAGCAATTCCAAAATGCAAACCATATATTGTCGAAACGCCTATTAAAGCAAGGATGGAATGGCTCGATCTCAACGCAAAGCCCGAACCAAAAGTTATGACAAGGGAGTGGACAATCCCGGAAGCCATAGATCTTTTAGGGAGATAACTCATTGAATACCTTAATTTACCATAAATATTCCGGGGATGAAAAAAATATTTTATAGATTAATAAATAGTGTACTGACCATTTCTGTTTTTATGTTTGTACTGTCATCATGCAGGCAAAAAACAGAAGCTCCGGTTTCAGAGGAGAAGCCGGCTGTTATTGATTCTGTAAAACAAAAAGCAATCCTTGACAAGATTATCAGTCTGCTTCCTCCCGAGCGTACTGTTAACGGAAGGGTTTCTTTTCTCGATTCCTCATTCGTCGACTGGGTCAACAGGACCGGAGAACTGCCGCCTGATTTTGACAGGATGCCTTCCATTCCGTTCCTTCCCGATCCTCTTATCCTTGATGAGGGAGGAAAAAATATTCCCATAACCACTATGGCACAGTGGAAAGAAAAACGTGAATGGATGAGGAACCAGCTCGAATATTATATCACAGGTACATATCCCCCGAAACCGGAAAATCTCAATTCAAGAATTCTCAGTGAAAAAAAGGATGGAGAGACGCTGGTGCAGATGATTGAATTATCATTCGGTCCTGAAAACAAGGCAATTTTGACTATAGAGCTTATGGTTCCTCCGGGAAAGGGGCCATTCCCTGTTTTCCTTACGCAGTGGAATCATCGTGAGTGGGCCATGGTTGCTGTAAGAAGGGGTTACATAGGTTGCGTTTATGCAGGAGGCGACTCAAAAGATGATACTGAAGCCTACTCTGAAATTTGGGCCGGCCAGTATGATTTTACGCGACTGATGCGAAGATCTTTCGGAGCCTACAGGGCCATTGATTACTTATATACACTTCCCTATGTTGAGAAAGGTCAGATCGGAATAACAGGTCATTCAAGGAATGGGAAACTCTCACTCATGGCAGCAGCATTCGATGAACGTATAGGTGCATGCATCCCCAGTAGCGGAGGTACCGGCGCAGAGGTCCCATGGAGATACACCTCACATAACTATGACATTGAAGACATAGCTTTGCTTGGCTGCGGACAACCGTCGTGGCTGCACCCCAGGTTAAGGTTCTTCATAGGGCGTGAAAATAAGCTTCCGATCGATCAGACTTCTTTTATGGCGCTGATAGCGCCGAGAGGATTGATGCTGAGCACTGCAATTAGTGAAGGGGCAAGCAATCCCTGGGGTATAGAGGAAGCTTATCATGCCAGCCGGAAGGTCTATAAATTCCTGGGAGCAGAAAATAATCTGGCAATACGATCACGTTATGGTCTTCACAGCGTATCAGCAAAAGATATGGAAGACTATATTGATTTCTTCGACTATGTATTTAAGCGCAGCGATCATAAACCTGAGAACAGGCTGTTCTATAATTATTCATTTGAGAACTGGCAGGAACTCAGTAAAGAGAAGATAAACCCTGCGGATTATAAAATCAAAACTGCTGATGACCTCCTTAAAGATGAAAAAGATAACAAGATAAGCACAGTTGAAGGATGGCAGATCAAAAAGTCTGAATTGAAAAGGCAGATACGA
>JBBRXH010000275.1:0-1708 GCA_038248565.1 Peptostreptococcales bacterium
CAGCGGCGGGAATTTGAAAAACGCCAGTTGCTTCAGGCGGAGAAACGATCCCTGCTTTCCCAGATGAACCCGCATTTTATTTTTAATTCCCTGAATTCGATCCAGCATTTTATCATTCAACATGATGAAGTCCAAGCGAATATCTATCTCACAAATTTCTCAGGTCTCATCCGCCGAATTCTGGAAAATTCGAAGAAAAACCTCATCCCACTGCATGAAGAAATCACCACTTTGTCGTTGTGCCTGAGCATGGAAAAATTGCGGTTCGAAAGTGATTTTGAATATCAGATACTTAAAGAGGGAGGTATCGATTACAATGAAACGATGATCCCACCGATGCTGATTCAACCCTTTGTGGAAAATGCCATCTGGCACGGATTGCTTCCGCTGAAAACCAAGGGAATCCTCACGATCAGCTTTATCGACCAACATGATTTTTTCCAGGTTTCCATTGAGGATAACGGCATCGGAAGGGAAAAGGCCATGACACTGAAGGGAAAGAAACCCAATCATCTTTCGAGCGGAATCCGGAATATCGAGGAGCGCATTGAATTGCTGAATAAAATGAATAACAAAAAGATCTTCCTGAAAATCTCCGATCTCAATCGTTCCGACGGAACCGCTGCGGGGACCCTTGTGGAGCTCTTTTTACCTGTTGACCTAAAGATTTAACCTAAATAATCATGGAAGAAAAAATCAGTCCCTGGAAATCAAATCTTACCAATGGCCTAATTTTAGGCATGGTAGCTGTTGTCTATTCATTGCTTATGTATTTTCTCAATCTTTCCCTGAATAAAGCACAGGGATATATTTTTATGGCAATACAGGTAGTTCTTCTCTATTTTCTTCTTAAATCATATCGCGACAATTACCTGCATGGACAAATTTCCTATGGCCAGTCTGTGGGAGCCGGTGTCATAATCTGTTTAATATATGCCGTAATTATGGCAATATTTACCTATTTTCTTTATGCCTTCATCGATCCTAGTCTTGTCAGCAAACAACTTGCCATGGCGCAGGAGGCTATGGAAAAAAGAGGCACGCCTCAAGCCGCAATAGATGCTGGTATGGTTTTCACAGCAAAGTTCATGAAACCCGGAATTATGGCCCTTTCCACTGTTTTCTTTCTTGTACTTTGGGGAACTATCCTATCACTTGTTGTGAGTATATTTATCAAGAAAGAAGGCAACCCACTCATTGACACCCCCGCTAATTTACCCGAATAGTATCTGATGGATCTATCGCTTGTAATACCGGTTTATAACGAAGAAGATTCTATTCAGGAACTGACTGAATGGATCGTAAATGTGTGTTCCGGCGCAGGTTTGTCATACGAGCTGATCTATATTGATGATGGCAGTACAGATGCATCGTGGGAAAAGATTTCAGCATCAGCAAAAGCTAATAATGCAGTAAAGGGCTGCCGCTTCCGCCGGCATTATGGTAAAGCAGCTGCTTTACATACTGGGTTCAGCGAAGCTTCAGGTGATGTTATCATAACTATGGATTCTGATCTTCAGGATAGCCCCGACGAAATACCTGAACTTTACAGGATGATCGTGAAGGATGGTTTCGATCTTGTGTCGGGCTGGAAAAAGAAAAGATATGATCCGTTTATAAAGCGCTTAACAAGCAAATTTTATAATGGCACTGCCAGGTGGTCATCCGGAATAAAGCTTCATGATTTTAACTGCGGATTAAAAGCTTA
>JBBRXH010000276.1:0-1690 GCA_038248565.1 Peptostreptococcales bacterium
AAACGACAGCTTTATCCCGCCTACCATCAACTACAGAGTGCCGGACGAAGAGCTGGACCTTGACTACGTACCCAATGTGGGCCGCAGCCAGGAGCTTACCTACTGCCTGTCCAATTCTCTGGGCTTTGGCGGCCATAACGGAACCTTAATACTAAAAAAATGGATGGGCAAATAAACACAGATTATGAATATGATTTATATAAAGATTACATGGCTATATAAAATTCAAAGGAGATTTACCGATGAGCGTTTTAATAGATAGAGAAGGCATCAAAGCCATCATTCCCCATAGGGATCCATTTCTCCTGATCGACGAGATCATAGAGATGACCTCCGGAAAGCACATCACCGGCATGAAATATGTCAAGGCGGATGAGTTCTATTTTGCCGGGCATTTCCCCAGCGAACCAGTTATGCCGGGGGTCCTGATCATAGAAGCCCTGGCCCAGACCGGCGCCGTAGCGATTTTATCCCTGCCGGAGCATAAAGGCAAGACCGCCTACTTTGGCGGCATCAAGAACGCCAGATTTAGGCAAAAGGTGGTTCCCGGAGACGTGCTGAGACTGGAAGTTAGCCTACACAGACTGAGAAGTAGCACCGGCAGCGGTTCAGCCAAAGCCTATATAGGCGATAAGCTCGCCTGCGAATGCGACATTCTCTTCGCCATTGGCTAAAAAAATATATCACAAACACTTCACAAAAGCGGTTATCAAATACCGAATCCTATGATAGAATAGATTGCGAGGTTAGAAGAAGCATGAAAGCAAACGACATGAAAGAGCTTAACAACCTACTTGTCAGTGTCTTTAATACTATATTAAAAATTGAAGAGGCGGCACTTAAAGCATCTTCGGACAACAAGCTTTCAATAACAGAGGTTCATACCTTGCATGCCATCGGCATCGGTACGCCCAGGACGATGACAGAGGTCGCCGTTGATCTGATGATCAATGTCAGCACCCTGACCATCGCCATCAATAAGCTGGTGGAGAAGGGTTATGTCACAAGATTACGCGGAGAAGATGATCGCAGGGTCGTGAGGATTGAACTTACAAGGCCAGGACAAATTATCATGGAGGAGCACGAAAAGTTTCATCAGAACATGGTGGAACAAGTAGTCGCAAGCCTTGGAGAAGAAGAGTCAAAAGTACTGCTGCACTCTATGGATAAACTCAAAGAATTTTTCAGAAAGCAGCAGGAAAAACTCAAAAAAAGTACAATTCTATAATTGTCATCACACTAAAAATGTAAAGAGAGAAAGGTAGGACAGCAATTTGAACAAAGAGCGAATAGAACACGCGAAATTGCAGCCTTTAAAAATAGGAGATCTTGACATCAAGGTGCCAATATTCCAAGGTGGAATGGGCATCGGTATTTCTATGGCCGGGCTGGCCTCGGCAGTTGCAAACTGCGGGGGAGCGGGCATTATATCCGCTGCGCAAATCGGATTTTTGGAGGATGACTTCCAAAAGCACGCCATGGATGCCAATATCAGGGCGCTTAAGAGAAACATAACCGAGGCTATCAAAAAATCTGCAGGTGCCGGCGGCGCCATCGGCGTCAACATCATGTGCGCCGTCAGCCATTACGAGGACTACGTCAGGGCTTCCATCGAAGCCGGCGTTCAAATGATTATCTCTGGGGCTGGACTGCCTATGGGACTTCCCGGTATCGTACCGGACACGAAGAC
>JBBRXH010000277.1:0-1665 GCA_038248565.1 Peptostreptococcales bacterium
AAATTATGAAATAGCGGTGCTTGAAGACGCTGCATATGCGGAGCTGGCTTTTGGCGACGCTCTAAAAAAACCCTTGATTTCCTTTGATCATAAGGGACAGGTGGTTTATTGCGGAACATTTTCAAAGACTTTCTGTCCAGGTCTTCGGGTGGCATGGATTTGCGCACAAAAGGATATCAAGGAAAAATATCTGCTGCTCAAGTCTAGCGTGGATCTTTCCACCTCGGCCATAGCGCAAAGACAGATGGACTACTATATGAACCATTGCGACTACGATGGACATATCAAAAAAATTGTCGCCCTGTACAAATCAAGAAGAGACTTGATGATGCAAACCATCGCCGATCATTTTCCGGACAGCGTTTCCTATGAAGTGCCAGAAGGCGGATTATTTCTCTGGCTGAGCCTTCCAGAAGGCAAAAATTCTCGGGAACTACTACTTCTGGCACTAAAAGAAAAAGTGGCCTTTGTTCCAGGAGGATCATTCTATCCAGAAAATGCTAAGAATAATGAGATGCGCATCAATTTCTCCAATATGAGCGAGGAGACCATTATTAAAGGGATGACCATTTTAGGACGAATTACCACAGAATATCTAAAATAAAGCAGAAATAACACAGAATATTTGAGATAAGGCAGGAATGATCATGATCACATACAAAAGCACAAGAGGCGGGGCAGAGATTAAAAACTCCGCCCAGGCTATTATTCAGGGCATAGCGGCAAATAAGGGGCTATTCGTACCGGATTCGATGCCAAAGCTTACCATGAAATTAGAAGACGTGAAAGATATGACATACCAGGAGATTGCTTTTCTGGTCATGACTGGTTTCCTTTCGGATTATACCTCTTTCGAACTTAAAGCTTGTATTGATGCGGCTTATGATGAAAAATTTGAAGCAAAAGATATTGCCCCTATTGTCAAAGCTGGCGGCGTTTATTTTCTTGAGCTCTATCACGGCAGAACTGCCGCTTTTAAAGATATGGCCCTGTCCATTCTGCCCCACTTACTGACAACAGCTTTAAAAAAGGAAAAGGAAGACAGGCAGATTGTCATTCTGACAGCGACTTCCGGAGATACGGGCAAAGCAGCCCTTTCAGTGTTTGCCGACATAAAAAACACCGAAATCATCGTTTTTTATCCCAGCGAGGGAGTCAGCCAAGTTCAGGAAAAGCAAATGACATCCCAAGAGGGATCAAACACCCACGTTTATGGAATTAAGGGTAATTTCGATGACGCCCAGACGGCGGTTAAAAAGATTTTCGGAGATGCTTCATTTGCTGAAGAATTGCTGGCTAGGGGTTATAAACTCTCGTCGGCCAATTCCATCAATATTGGGCGCCTAGTGCCTCAAATCGTCTATTACATATACGCATACGCAAAGCTAATTCAGCAAGGCGCCATTAGTCCGGGAGAGCCAATCAACGTGGTAGTACCCACGGGGAATTTCGGCAACATCTTAGCTGCCTATTACGCAAAAATTATTGGGGTTCCGGTTCATCGATTCATCTGCGCTTCCAATAAAAACAATATACTTACAGATTTTATCAATACCGGGATCTATGACACCAGAAGAGATTTTTACGTGACGAATAGCCCGTCTATGGATATTCTGATTTCTAGCAACCTGGAAAGGCTGCTTTATCATCTGAGTGAAAACAACG
>JBBRXH010000278.1:0-1634 GCA_038248565.1 Peptostreptococcales bacterium
AGGTTTTTCAACATAAACATCCTTCCCTGCCTCAACAGCTTCGGTCATCATAATAGCATGCCAATGATCGGGAGTCGCGATGCACACTGCATCGATACTTTTATCCGCCAGCAGCTTGCGATAATCATCGTAAATAACAGGCTTGTTTGGAAATTTCTCGCCCATTGTCGGAATGCGCTCAGGCATGACTTGCAGGTATTTCTGATCCACTAAGCCACGATCTCTTAAAAGATATGGCTTATAAATATCGCATAAGGCAGCAATTTCGCAATCAGGCTCCTGCATAAACAGAGCTAATAGCTGTGATCCCCTGTTTCCGATGCCAATAAAGCCAACTCTGATTTTTCCGTTAGGCCTAGCTACTCCGGCGGAAGAACAAAATGTATTTAATCCTAGCGTGAGTCCTGCTGTAGAAGCAGCTGCGTTTCTGATAAAATTACGTCTTGAATTTTTCATCATTTATGTTTTGATTTTAGTTTCAGTATTATTTTTTATTAGTATTTATTACTGTTTTTTAAAAGAGTTAAGTCTTGTTGAAGCCACTTCCTTTTCCCATTCTGAAAGTTTCCTGGACAATTCATTCGTCTTATCAGGAATTGAGGTCATCAAATTGGTTTTCTCTGAAGGGTCAGTTTTGATATTGAATACCTTTTCATCAACGATGGAATCTTTCTGAAATTCAATTATATATTTCAAATCACCGTCCCTGACAGCTTTTCGTACTGCATCACCCCGCTTATATCTCCAATAAAGAGTTCTGTCAAAATCTTTGCATTTCTGACTGATATGCCCGATAATATCGTATCCATCGAGCTTAACATTTTTTAGGGATATGCCGGAAAGCTTAAGTATAGAATAGCTAAGATCGAAACCGATAGAGATTTGATCAGAAACTGAGCCTTCTGCTATTTTACCAGGCCATCGTATGATACAGGGAACCCTTATTCCTCCTTCATAAAGCTGGGATTTGAATCCTGAAAAAATGCCATTGCTGCCGACTTTTGTTGCCCCGTTGTCGGATAAAAAGACGACAATAGTCTCCTTACTCAATCCTTTATTGTCCAAAGCTGAAAGTATTTGACCAATCCCTGCATCCAAAGATTCAACCATTTTCCTGTAAACCTCAGGAGTCGAATGACCCCATTCTTGCTCAGTCAGAGGCCTTCCCAGGTTATCGACAGTATCCTGGTAAGGTGAATGAGGTGACGTAAAGGGCATATAAAGGAAAAAAGGCTTTTTCCTGTTCTGCTTATTAATCCAATTAACAGCTCCCGTTGATAATAAATCGGTCATATATTCGCCATCGCGAAAGATCTCCTTTCCATTTTCAGCCAGTACATGTGCTCCGGCAAAGTCTGCCTGATTTATAGGTACCTGTTCAACATGGTAGAAATAATCGCCTCCATAGCCAATAGGTCCAAAGGAATAATCAAAGCCGTGTGAGTCGGGCCTGAATTTTTTCTCATAGCCTAAATGCCATTTGCCGAAAATTGCGGTGTTATAGCCCGCCTTTTTTAATGTGACAGGAAGGGTGCAATCTTCAGCCGGAAGCCCGAGCTCTCCTTGGTCAGCCAGCCAGATGGCCTCATCATATCTTCCGACATTGCCGGCCCCCAGAGCACATTCAAGGCCGC
>JBBRXH010000279.1:0-1533 GCA_038248565.1 Peptostreptococcales bacterium
CCAGCTCACCGTAGTCTGTCGCCTGCAACGCCTTTCCTGCCATATAGGCCACTGCTGCCAGACTGGCGTATCCTGATTCTTCCGTTTCTTCTACTGTCCTTTTATCTAAGCGGATGATTCGTTTGGAATCATCCCAGCCGACCTCATAGCCGACCAGATCTGCAACCGCCCGGGCAGGAAGGTATGTTCTCCCCTGATAGCTGATTGGAGCCATCGTAGAACCATCCGTTTCTTTCAGCAGAACTTCTGAACCATTCACTGTGATCCGGATATCATCTGTTTTAAATGCCATAATTTCGGCATACCTGCTCCCCCCAAAGGAAAAAGCCGTACAGGCCATCAGCAGCAGCAGAATAAATCCAATTTTTTTCAACGTATCTCCCCCTTTCATAATAATAATTAATCGTGCCCTTATTATATTCATTGTTTACTTGTAATCCCAGTGTTGGGCGTATAAAAAGAGAGTGACTATCAGCCATTTATTTTGGGCTGATAGTCACTCTCTTTTGTGTATATGGTCCTCTAAAATTTGTGGGATATTCATTTGTGATAGGGTTCATGACACTCATTCGTAACATCGTTTTAAGTGTTTGACCTGATTGATCTTTATTAAGGGGGAGAAGAGAGAGACTGTTTCAGGCTTAGATACCTGAGTTCAAAACAGTCTCTCCCTTTTAGGGGAAATCACATCCAGCTTCCTTTTACCATCGCTGCTGCCACCTGCCCATAAGTTAGCATGATTTCAGCGCTTCCAAATCTGGTTGTAACATAGGCAGCCATATAGTTGGCGAAGCCTGCAAATTTAAGGAGGCTCTCAAAGGGTATCTCGCAGGGATTTTTATTTGATTGCATAATCTGATACAGCATAGCCCCAAGATGACTGTCCCCGGCACCGGTCGTATCCACCGCTTCAACTTTTACGCCATCAACAACATCATAAGAGGCACTTTGACGTACAGCGCATCCATTTGCGCCCAGTGTTACGAGAATCAGTGGGATTTTGAAAAGATCATAAAGGATTCTTGATCCTTTCTCAACGTCGCTTTTACCGGTTAAAAAGAAAAGCTCCTCTTCGGATATCTTAAGAATATCCACATCGTCCATCACACTGAGAATCCTACGTTTCGCATCTTCCAAACTATTCCAGAGCTTTGGCCTTAGGTTTGGATCAAAGCTGATCATGCAGCCGTTATCCTTTGCAAGTCTTATGGCTTTCAATGTAGCGCTTCGCGCTGGTTCATCCGTCATGGATAACGATCCGAAGTGGAACACTTTTGGGTCATAAAACATTGCTTCAGCAATCTCTTCTTCTGCAATCATCAGATCCGCCCCCGGATGTCTGTAAAAGGTGAAATCCCGATCACCGTCTTCCTTTAGATGAACAAAGGCCAACGTCGTATTATTTTTTTCAGACACTTTAACATTTGAGCAGTCTATATCACATTTTTTTAAAAACTCAATCAGAAAATCTCCAAACTGATCTGCTCCTACACACCCTACAAAACCTGTTTTCATGCCAAGCTTTGCAACAGC
>JBBRXH010000280.1:0-1531 GCA_038248565.1 Peptostreptococcales bacterium
GGTCCCCGCGCCGGTGCTTAATGTCACGGTCACGGCTGACCTTGTCTTCCCCGACGGCGCGACGGCAGTAGCGACACTGATTGATGATGGGATGCATGACGACAGCGCCGCCAATACTCCCCGGTATACCTGAAGCACTTTCAAGACCGGCGAGTCCGTGATCAGCCGCTTCCTTAGCTATGGATGACAGAAGTGCGCCGGCCTGAGCAACGACTTGGTTTCCCTTAACTTCGATATGATTAAACTGGTCACCCAGCTTTATAATAAGGCCTTCGTAGCCGGTATCCCTAACAAGCAGATTGCTGCCGTTTCCCATAATGTAATAAGGTATGGCAAATGCTTTACAGCATTCAATGATATAACAGATCTCTTCAGCACTAACGGGAAGAGCCATAAGTCTCGCTTCACCGCCTGCTTTAAAAGTTGTGTGCAGCTTCATCGAAACCTTGGCATGGATCTGATCCTTTTTAAGTTTTAGAAATAAAGCTTCCACAATCTGCTTTGTTTCCACCGGCATTCTCCAATCTCGTTCATTGCCTACCTTGTCATTATTCAGGGATTTCTTAAGCACTTTTATTATATCAGTTTACTCTCCAATTACAATCCCTGCGGAAATTCTGCATTGCTTATGCATAATTATAAATTATTTTGCATAATTATCTAATTTCCTCTTGAAATGCCCTTTTAGGTATGCTATACTCTCGTTCATAGGTTAAAACGCGATGTTAATAATAGCTTCAATATAATGAAGCTTGATCAATAGGAGGAAAAGGAAATGGCAAAAGAAAAAGTGATACTGGCTTATTCGGGAGGTCTTGATACCTCAGTTATAACGACCTGGCTCAAGGAAAAATACGACTATGACGTCATCGCTGCCTGTGTCGATGTCGGACAGGATGATGATTTCGCAGCGGTTGAGAAAAAGGCCTATGCCACAGGCGCATCAAAGTGTTACGTCATCGATGTCAAAGAAGAATTCATCACTGATTTTATCTGGCCCACCCTGAAGGCCGGCTCAATCTATGAAGGCGATTATCTGCTGGGTACATCTTTTGCCCGTCCTCTCATTGCCAAAGAGCTGGTAAAAATCGCAGAGCAGGAAGGCGCTTATCTTATTGCCCACGGCTGTACCGGCAAGGGAAATGATCAGGTGCGTTTTGAAGCGACGATCAAGGCTATGAATCCATCGATCAAAATTTTGGCTCCCTGGCGTATCTGGGATATGACTTCCAGAGAAGATCTCATCGACTACGCCCACGAGCGCAATATCCCTATCGCCCAAAGCCTCGAGAAGATTTACAGCAGAGATCAGAATATCTGGCACATCAGCCACGAAGGCGGCAATCTCGAAGATCCCTGGAATGAGCACCTTGATGACATCCTCGTTATGAGCGTCAGCCCGGAAGATGCCAAGGATTGCGATACCTACCTTGAAATCGGCTTTGATAAAGGAGTTCCGGTATCTGTGGATGGTAAAGAATTAAGTCCTTTAGCTATTCTGACCTTGCTCAATAAAGTCGGTGGCGAAAAC
>JBBRXH010000281.1:0-1517 GCA_038248565.1 Peptostreptococcales bacterium
CCCTGGCAGCACATCAGAGCCATCGGAGAAGATATCGTAGCAGGCGAGATGATTTTGCCTGAAAACCATAGAATCAGGCCTATGGACATCGGCGCGATTTTAAGCGGCGGTATAAAAGAAATCCAAGTTTATGAGAAAGTAAGAGTCGGCATCATGCCGACGGGAAATGAAATATCCGATCATTATGATGATCTTGCAAAGGGTAAAATATTTGATACGAATTCATGGACTTTTAAAGCCATCATCGAGAACGCCGGCGGCCTGCCTGAAAGGATCAGCCCGGTGGAGGATGATTATGACAAACTGAAAGCTGCTCTAATAGAAATGACAGCCAAAAACCATATTGTCGTCATCAACGCAGGATCCTCCGCCGGAACCAAGGACTTCGCGGCCGATCTTATCGATGAACTGGGAGAGGTGGTGCTTCACGGCATCGCTATAAAGCCGGGAAAACCCACTATTTTGGGGATAATATCGGGGAAACCCGTCATTGGGGTACCGGGATATCCCGGCTCGGCATTTTTGGTTTTTGAAGAAATCGTTTTGCCGGTCATCAGAAAAATGCAGAAAATCATACTGGAAAGAGCGCCAAAGGTTGAGGCTGTCATTTCCAGACGCGTGGTATCTTCTTTGAAATATCGGGACTATGTCAGGGTCAAGTTGGGCAAAGTAGATGGCAAGCTCATCGCAACGCCTCTAAATCGGGGGGCCGGGGTCACCATGGCCATCGTCAAAGCAGATGGCCTCGTCGTAATTCCAAAGAACAGTGAGGGTTTTGAAGCCGGTGAAAAAGTTGCAGTAGAACTGACGTCAGAGATGGTGGTTATTGAGAATACACTCGTGTCGATAGGCAGCCACGATCTTATTATGGATCTGATCGGCAACATTATGGCCAATCAGACAAAGCCATCCTTTCGGGATCCACTGTATCTTTCTTCAGCCCATGTGGGCAGTATGGGAGGGCTCATGGCGCTAAAAAGGGGCGAAGCCCATATTGCACCGATTCATCTGCTGGATGAAGAAACCGGAGAGTATAATAGCGCTTATATAAAAAGGTACCTGGGGGAGGACTTCATCCTGATTAAGGGCGTGCGCAGAGAGCAGGGCATCATGACCCTTCCCGGAAACCCCAAAGAAGTCCAATCAGTAAGGGATTTCGCTAAAAGCGACATATCTTTTGTCAACAGGCAAAGGGGCTCAGGCACCAGAATCCTCACGGACTTTCTGCTAAAGCAGGAGGGGATTGAAAGTAAAAGCATTAGAGGATATGATAGAGAAATGACGACCCATATGGCTGTGGCAGCTGCCGTAGAAAGCGGCACTGCAGACGCAGGAGTCGGTGTATTATCGGCGGCGAAAGCCATGGGTCTCGACTTCATATCCATAGGATTTGAAGAGTATGATTTTGCAGTTTCAAAAAAATATTATGAGTCAGAACTTGTTCAGAGTTTTATCAGTGTGCTTAGGAGCGAAGAGCTCAGAGGCATCATGAAGGAACTTGGCGGCTACGGGCTATA
>JBBRXH010000282.1:0-1513 GCA_038248565.1 Peptostreptococcales bacterium
GATGAAACTGCAATTCATACTATATGTGCTGCCAGTAATTTTGATATTACCGGTCTCACAATCATAAATGAAACAAATCCTGAAAAATCCGTCGAGATTGCTGTAAAAATGGCTAACAGCAAGCAGGCTGACATACTGATGAAAGGTAAGATCGGATCAGCTACCCTTCTCAGATGCGTGCTAAATAAAGAATGGGGTCTCAGAACGGGAAACCTTCTTTCTCATTTTGCGCTTTTTGAAGTAGCGACTTACCCGAAAGTAATTGCAGTTACCGATGTTGCGATGAATATTGCACCATCTCTTCAGGATAAAATAGCTATAGTAAATAATTCTGTTACTTGTCTAAACCGGCTTGGATATAAGATGCCCAAAGTGGCAGTGCTTGGAGCTGTTGAGATGGTAAATGAGAATATGAAGGCCACTCTTGATGCTGCCCTTTTGTCAAAGATGAACCAGCGTGACCAGATCAAGAATTGTATTATTGACGGACCACTCGCATTCGATAATGCAGTGAGCCTTGAGAGTTCACAGCTTAAGGGGATAAGGAGTGAGGTGGCCGGTGACACAGATCTTCTGCTGATGCCGGATATTGAGGTTGGTAATGTACTTTACAAATCTCTCGTCTTTTTTGCTAAAGCCAAAGTTGCATCAATAATACTTGGAGCGTCAGTCCCCATAGTTCTTACTTCAAGATCCGATTCGGAGCAGGCAAAATTCGACAGTATCCTCCTAGCGGCTGCTGCGTGCAGATAACTAAATATGATCAGAACACTATTAGAAATGGAGGAAAGGGTGCTTGCGCTTAAAAAGAAGCACCGTATTGCTGTTGCATGGGCTCAGGACGTAAATAGTATAGGTGCAATCGATAAAGCCGTTAAAAAGGGCTTAATTGAGGCATTCCTGATAGGTAATTCATCTGAGATCATAAAAACATGCAGGGATAATTCCATTAACGACAAAAATTTTACAATAATTGAGGCTGAGAACGAAATTATTGCCTGTGCTGAAGCGGTGAGGATGGCAAAATCAGATGAAGCTGATATTGTGATGAAAGGGCTTGTTGGCACAGATAAATTTCTGAAAGCTATAATGGATAAAGAGAAGGGGATAATGATACCCGGAGCTGTTCTGACTTACGTCGGCGCTATCCAGATCGCTGATTATGACAAGCTTCTTTTTATTACGGATCCGGCAGTAATCCCATTTCCCAATCTCGATCAGAAAGTCGCTATGGTCGGCTATGCTATCAGAATGGCTCAAAAATTTGGCATCGAAAGACCTAAGGTTGCGCTGATAGGGGCTTCTGAAAAGGTAAGCCGTCATTTTGACTATTCAGCCGATTATTCGGTAATGCGCAAAATGGCAGCTTGTGGACAGATAGACAATTGTGATATGGACGGTCCGCTCGATCTCTTTCTGGCTTGCGATAAGAAGAGTGTTGCGATAAAAGGTGTAAAAACACCTGTAAACGGCGAAGCTGATATTCTCCTGTTTCCTTCCCTCGAAGCATGCA
>JBBRXH010000283.1:0-1504 GCA_038248565.1 Peptostreptococcales bacterium
ACATGATATATTCATGCTGAATACAGCATTCAATCTATTGGCAAGACGAATCATCATGGGCATTCTTTTCTATATCTGAGTTCGTAATCTATACGGACTCTCTTTCAAATTATTTTGGAGGAAATGACATGTGTTATAATTGCGGATGCGGAAGCACTTCTGACGATCATGGAAAGGGACATATGGGTGTAGATCCCAATGGGAAAGCCATAACGGACAAGACCTTTGCCGAAGCTGGGCGTGGTTTTGATATGGAGGAGAAAGAATCAAAAGATAATACCAAGAAATTACTTGAAGACCACAAGTAATAGGAAAATGGAAAGGAGGAAGTAAGGGGAGTATACTCTTCGATTTTGATGACGTCGCGAGGAGGCGAATCAATGACCTTAAAGACTCCAAAATATGAGCAGGGTCGCGGTCGTGACGCAAATAAACCGCATCATATACCGCTAAAAGGCTGGTATGACGTTTTGTTGCGGACGTTCAAGGAACTATCTGCAGACAACCTCTCTTTGGTGGCAGCAGGTGTCGCATTCTACGTCCTCCTTTCTCTTTTTCCAACTCTGGCTGCTTCGATTTCTCTTTATGCCTTCATTGCTGAACCCAGCAATATTGAAAAGCAGTTTGCAGATCTTGCGGTCTTAGTACCATCCGAAGCGCGCCCCATTCTTCTAGAACAAGTACATACGCTCATAACCAGCTCCAATAAATCCCTCGGAATAGCATTTATTGTCGGGCTCTTCCTTGCAATTTTCAGCGCATGCAAAAAAAATCAACTTACATAAAAATTGGAGGTGCAAAAATGGTACAGCAAAAACCAATAGACATGAAACGATTATGGGAGCTAGCCCATGAAGGCAAAGATGCTCAGGAAATAATGCAAGAACTGGATATTTCTGAAGAGTTAGAACTCAAAGAAGCCATACAGAATCTGGTCGATGAAAGAGGGGAAGATATTAATATCCGCGGCCTTTCTGATCAATGATGGATATAAAACGGATCGCGGCGATCCGTTTTCGCTGCTTTGTCCAAGAAGGAAGTGATAGGCGATAACGCATCCTGCGTCCTCTCATAAATCCAGGATCTTCAATCATAAAAAAATTAACGGTATGAAAAATAAAGATTTAGACCCGAAAACGTCGAATATACGAGCTGCATTCAATCGTTTCATCTTAGAAAGCTTTCATCCTTGCTTGATGGCACGAGGTATGTTCAGCCGGGACAAAGTTTGTTTTCATGTCTATGCCGATTTTGGTTCGAAAAATACCGCCAAAGAAATTCTGGAGGATGTGAAAAAATATCTGCAAGGTTACGATTTCACGGCACGCAATTTTCAGACCTTTATGGCAGTTTTCGATGATGAAAGTGTCACTTCTGAAAAGTTATTTGAGGAAAAATTATGGCAGCAACTCCAATATATTCATGACGTGGATGATGAACCATGGGATCCCGCAGTGAGCCATGATCCGGGCGATAAGAATTTCAGCTTCAGTATTGGGGGGAG